>JAAYOR010000126.1 GCA_012520235.1 Fretibacterium sp. | reverse complement strand
TGTGGCTTTCACCGCCGCCCAGATTCCTGATATAGCCGGTCGCCGCTATCCAGCAGATCTCGCTGGCTCCCTATATCCTGAAGGGATACCGATCCTTGAGCAAGGCGAGCTTGCCGAGCTCATCAAAAACGAAAATATTGATGAGTGCATTTTTTCCTATAGTGACGTTCACTATCATACTCTCATGAACCTCGGCGCTCTTGTCAATGCTGCAGGAGCCAGCTTTACACTTTTGAGCCCCAAGGCTACGATGATCCCAAGCAACAAGCCCGTCATTGCCATTTGCTCAGTGCGAACAGGCTGTGGAAAGAGCCAGACCGTCCGCAAAATTATCGAGATTCTCCATGAAAACGGCCTGAAGGCCGTCGCTGTGCGCCATCCCATGCCCTACGGTAATTTGAGTGAGCAAAAGGTACAGCGTTTTGCCACGATAGAAGATCTGGCAAAGCACTCCTGTACCATTGAGGAAATGGAGGAATATGAGCCCCATATCGTCCGTGGCAATGTGATTTATGCGGGCGTCGATTATGAGGCCATCCTACGCGCTGCCGAAAACGACCCCGATGGCTGTGATGTAATCCTCTGGGATGGTGGAAATAATGACTTCTCCTTCTACACACCTGACTTGATGGTTACGGTCGTAGATCCGCTCCGCCCCGGTCATGAAGTCTCTTACTATCCAGGCGAGGTCGCCTTGAGAACGGCAGATGCTGTAGTGATCAACAAAATCGACAGCGCCGATCATAAAGATATCAATACAGTCCGTGAGAATATAAGAAACGTGAACCCGAAGGCCACTGTTATTGACGCGGCAAGCGCCCTCACTGTTGACGATATATCCGCCATACGCGGCAAGCGCGTTCTCGTTGTGGAAGACGGACCAACACTAACTCATGGCGAGATGAAAATCGGCGCCGGAGTCGTTGCGGCACAACGTTTTGGTGCAGCAGAACTGGTAGATCCGCGCCCTTATGCCGTAGGAAAGCTCAAAGAAACCTTCCGAATCTATCCGGAAATAGGAACTGTGCTACCCGCTATGGGATATGGCGACCAGCAGACAAAGGACCTTGCTGCAACGATTGATGCCTGCGAATGTGACAGCGTTATCATTGCAACGCCTATGAACTTAAAGCGCGTCATCGACATCAATAAGCCCTGCGTTAAAGTAGATTATCAGCTTCAGGAAATCGGGCAACCGAATCTGGAAATGGTTATTGGTGATTTCATAAAGAACTTGGATTTACAATCTAAGCGCAACACCTAAAGGTAGGGATATAAAAAGGCCCGTGGCTAGCAGAAATTAGCTACTTATATTTTCAGGAGGAATCGAGATGCAGAATTTGAAACGCACGTTTTTAGGAATCGCGCTGGTTACAGCCCTCTTCTTTGGGGCCCTCCCCGCCGGAGCGACAGAGAAGCTCTCCAAGGTCGAGCAGCTCAAGACAGAGAAACTGGCGGCCCAGCGTGGCACGGTGGGACAGATGCTGGCGGAGGAGCTCCTGGGCGAGAACAGCGGGCTCCTGCTGACGACCTATGAGAAGTACGTGGACGCCATCGCCGCGCTCAGACAGCAGAAGGTCCGGGCCGTCATCATGGATGAAGGTCCGGCCAAACGTTTCCTGGCCAACGTCCCGGGGCTGGCCATCATGCCGGAGCCCCTCTCCGAGGAGAGCTATGCCATCGGCTTCAAGAAGGGTAACGACGCTCTGCGCTCTCGCGTGGACGAAGCCCTTGAGGCGATGAAGCAGGACGGGACTCTGCAGGCCATCATCGACAAGTATAACGACAACATCGACGTGAATCCGGAGGACATCGACCTGAACGTCGGTGCAGCCGGAGGCAAGCTGGTGATGGGCACGGAGGCCGGTTTCGCCCCTTACGAGCTGAAGGTCGGAGAGGGCTACATCGGCATCGACATCGAGATGGCAGCCGCCATCGCCAGGCGGCTGGGCATGGAGCTCCAGATCGAGAACCTGAACTTTGACGCACTGCCCATGGCAGTGGCCTCCGGCAAGGTGGACATGATCTGCGCGGGCATCAGCGTCACCGAGGAGCGCAAAAAGAACATGGACTTCTCCATCAACTACGTGGACGGAGCCAAACAGGTGGCCGTCGTTCGCGCCGACGACCTCTCCGAATAACATGAGGAGCCCGGAGACGGCAGGCCTCAAAAAAATCCGAAGAAAATGAGTTCTTCGCTCCCTCAGGGACGACGGGGAAGCACGGACCGCGGGACGGTCCTCCTCGTCGTCTGTGGGTTATTCCTCATCGCCCTCCTGTTCCGAAGCGGCTTCTTTGCTCCTGCCTCATGGCAGGGGTTCTGTGCCAAGTTCCACCAGAACTTCATCGAACAGCGGCGTTACATGATGCTCGTGAACGGGCTCAAGGCCACCTTGCACATGACCTTCTTTGCCACCCTGATAGGCCTGGCCATCGGGCTGATCCTGAGCATCATCCGCGTCGCTCACAAGGGCGGCGCCCGCATCGGGCCTCTTGCGGCCTTCGCCAACCTCTACATCACCGTCCTGAGAGGCACGCCCGTCATGGTCCAGCTCCTGATATGGAACTTCACCATCTTCGCTTCAGCCCGCGACCTGAAGACTCTCTACATCGCCGTCCTCGCCTTTGGGCTCAACTCGGGGGCTTACGTCGCGGAAATCTTCCGCGGCGGCATTGAGGCGGTCGACCCCGGCCAGATGGAGGCGGGACGCTCTCTGGGGCTCTCCTACCGCGTCACGATGTCCCGGATTGTCCTGCCTCAGGCCGTCAAGAACGTCCTGCCCATGCTCTTCAACGAGTTCATCGCGCTGTTGAAGGAAACCTCTGTGGCCGGCTACATCGGCATCGACGACCTCACGCGCGCGGGACAGAACATCCAGGCTCTGACGCTGGAACACTCTCAGCCTCTGGTCATGGTGGCCCTTATCTACCTGGCTCTGGTGCTGGTCCTGTCCGAGGGAGTTCGCAGGCTTGAAGCCCGGCTCCGCAGAAGCCAGAGATGAGGAAAGGAGAGAAAACATGAGCTCCCCTCTGATTGAGGTTCAGGACCTCCACAAGAGCTTTGGCGGCAACCAGGTTCTGAACGGCATCGACGCGACCGTTGAGAAGGGTGAGAAGCTTGCGATCATCGGCCCCTCGGGCTCCGGGAAGAGCACCTTCTTGCGCTGCATCAACCGCATGGAGGAACCCACCTCAGGGAGCATCCGCTTCATGGGGGAGGAAATAACCGACCGGGCCTGCGATATCAACAGGGTCCGTCGTCACATCGGGATGGTCTTTCAGCACTTCAACCTCTTCCCGCATCTCACCGTGAGGGGCAACCTCACCCTCGCCCCCGTCTGCCTCCGCATCATGTCCCCTGAGGAGGCGGACCTCAGGGCTGCCGAACTGCTGGAGCGCGTAGGGCTCCTCGATAAGATTGACGAATGGCCCTCCCGCCTCTCAGGCGGCCAGAAACAGCGCGTTGCCATCGCAAGAGCGCTCGCCATGGACCCGGAGGTGCTGTTGTTTGACGAGCCCACCTCAGCTCTTGATCCCGAGATGATCGGAGAAGTCCTCGCAGTGATGAAAGAGCTGGCCGAGGACGGGATGACGATGCTCCTGGTCACTCACGAGATGGGCTTTGCCCGTCAGATCTCCGATCGCGTCCTCTTCATGGATCAGGGACTCATCGCTGAGGAAGGCCCTCCGGAGGAGCTCTTCTCTCATCCCAGGCTCCCCCGCACCGCCGAATTTCTCTCCAAGGTCCTCCGGACGGAACTTTAAGGAGCTACCGGTTAAGGAAAGGCTTCATCCACAAAGCCCGCTGAGGATGGTCAGAGCAGCGGTTTCTTAGCAAAGCCCTTAGTAGGAAGCCTCTTCAGCTCAGATCCCATGGAAAGAGAGGTGTCGCGTCATGAGCCAGGCCACACGGTCCGAGAGCTGCAGCACTCATGCTCACGCTCACACTCATAAAAAAAAGCTCGTCCTGTGCAGTGGGGAGATTTTATACGATTTTCTCTCGACCACCCCGGGAGTGGGGTTGGGAAAGTCTGAGTCCTTCGAAAAGAGACCGGGAGGCTCTCCCTTCAACATCGCCGTCGGTCTCGCCCGCCTGGGCCAGAGGACAGCTTTTTTGACAAAGCTGGGCGACGATGCCTTCGGGCTGGAGCTACGAGACCTTATTGAGCGGGAAGGGATAGACCTCCGCTATATCGTGAAAGGGAAGGGGCAGAACACCACCCTGGCAATGGCAGCCATTGATGCCGATGGGAAGCCGGAGTTTCGCTTCTACCGGGACAACGCGGCCGATGTCTCCCTGACTCGGTCGGAGGTACCGGAGATCCACCCCTCCGACCTGGCCATCTATCACTTCGGGTCCGTCGCGCTGGGAGAACCCCCAGCCTCTGAGACCTATATCCAGATCTTTCATGAGATGAAGCGCGCCGGAGTCCTCACCGCTCTGGACCCGAACATCCGCCCGCTCTACCTGAGGGACAAACCCCACTTCCGCCCCCGGCTGCTGGAGTGGATATCCCAGGTGGACGTCCTGAAGCTGAGCGACGACGACCTGGCCTGGACATCGGAACGGAGCGGCGTTGAGGAGGGTCTTGCGGCGCTGCCTCTCAACCCTGACGGGCTTGTGATCGTCACCGAGGGCGCACGCGGAGCGCGCGCCCTGTGGCAGGGCCGGACCGTCCGCGTCCCCGGATTTGCCGTTAAAGTGGCGGAGACGACGGGCTGCGGCGATTCCTTTCTGGCCGGAACTCTGTTCTGCCTCGCGCCACTGGCCTCATTGAGCTGCCTGGACGAGGCGAAGCTGGTTGAAACCCTGCGGTTCTCCTGCGCCTGCTCGGCCCTCGTGGCCTCCCGGCGCGGAGCTGCTAACGCCATGCCAAGCCTGGAGGAGACGGAGGCCTTTTTGAGAGCTCAGTGACTGGAAGGGCTCCTCCCATATGGAGCAGCAGCCCCCGGCCCCAGCCCGAAACCTTACGGGACCTGAAGCAGAGGGGTGCAGCAGAGCCCAACCACAGCCGCGAGCAGGATGATGAGCTGCGGGTAGGATCGGAAGAGTTTGAGCCGGGAGAACACAAAGCAGACCCCAACCAGAGCGAGCAGAAGCAGTTCGGGCGCCAGGGCCCGGAACGACTCGAAGCGGCTTGGGATCAAGGGTTTGGCCAGAGTCCAGAACGCCACGACCAGCATCCCGGCCACGGCGGGGCGCAGAGCCTTCTGGAAGCGGTCGATGCGGCTTCTCATTTTTTTTGACGCCAGAGACATCAGCCACAAAAGAAAGCTGATGACCAGAATAGGGGTCCCCACGAGCGCAACGGTGGCCCAAAGAGACCCCCAGAACCCGCCCAGACGGTACCCCACAAAGGTGGCCGAATTCAAGGCTATGGGGCCGGGGGTCATCTGAGCCAAGGCGATGGTGTCACGAAACATCGTCTCCGTCAGCCAGGGACGCGCCACGACCAGCTCGTAGTGGATGAAAGGGATCGTCGCCAGCCCTCCGCCAAACGCCCCCAGGGCCACCTTGGCAAAGACCGCCATCAGCGTCAGGATTATGTTCATGCCGACTCTCCTTCCCCAGAGCCCCTTAAGCTCTCTCCGGCTATCGAGATCAGAGCGCCCGCTCCCAGGGCGATGAAGGGGTGCACGCCAAAGCCAAGCATCAGGACAGCTGTCGTCACAAAGGCGGCGGCCTGAGGGAACCCGTCCACAGCGGTGCGGATCATCTTCCAGAGCGAGTTACCGACCACCACGACCACACCCGCGCTCGCGCCGAGGAAAAAGGAGCCGAGCCACGGATTACCGAGATGTCTCAGGATGATGGAGGAGAGGAACAGGATGGTCAGGAAAGGGGCGAGGGACGTCCCGATCACGGACACCAGCGCACCCGGCCATCCGGCCAGAACCCGGCCGGCCACGAAGGAGAGGTTTGTCGCGATGGGGCCGGGGACCGCCGTGGCCAGGACGATCATATCCGCTATCTCCTCGTCGCTCAACTCACCCAGGGCACGCATCTCCGCCTCGATGACGCCCAGCATCACAATCCCGCCCCCTATGGTAAAGGCACCTATACGGAAAAAACGCACGAACAAAGACCACAAGCGCTGCATCAAAAAACCCCTTTCACAGCCACATTCTGCCTTACTCCTACGGAGGGCGAATGGTACAGAACGATCTTTCCGGCTTCCAGAGCAATATTCTGTTTTACCCCAACGGAGCCTGAGCCGCTCCGGCCCTTGCAAGGCTCAAAGGGGACCGGAGCATCGGAATCTCAGCGCGGTTTGAAGCTGAACCCTTATGAATCAGGACAAAGGAGGAGAAAATGATGGAGGAAATTATGACGTTTCTGACTGATTATCCCTTGGGCTATCTCGCGACAGTGGGCAGGGACGGCAAGGCCAAGTGCAGGCCGTTCCAGTTTTGCTGCATGCACAAAGGGAAGTTCTGGTTCTGCACCACCAGCAAAAAGGAGGTCTACTTTGAGATGCAGGAGAACCCCTGGGTGGAGTTCTGTACCACCAACCCGCTTTTCGAGTGGCTCCGCCTGAGCGGACGCGTCGTGTTCCAGCACGACCCCGAGGTTGAGAAGATGAGCGCCAACCACCCCATCATCAAGGGGCTCCACGACACGGAGGAGCACCCCGACCTGGGGCTGTTTTACCTGGAAGATGCCGTTGGGGTTCTTACCGACTTCTCAGGACGGGAGCCGAGGCGTTACGTCCTTTAGAACCGCAGGGCAGCGTGTCTGAGGCCGTTGCCCGTTGCCCGTTGCCCGTTGTCCAGGCCGGCTCCGCAGGGCTTACCAGGCAGCGACGCAGCCGTCGGTCCGTGGCTCCGTCGCCGCTGCCAGGGTACCGTCGTCCGTCCTCAGGATCATCTCCCCACGCCCGAACGACGCCGTGTCATGAGAGAGGACGATCTCGTGCCCCCGATCGGTCAGGGCCGCCACGATATGAGGGGCTGTCCTCTGCTCCACCTGCACCGTTTTGCCCTCCGTCCACTGCCAGCGGGGCGCGTCCAGCGCCTCCTGAGGGTTCATGCCAAAGTCAACGAGGTTCGACACCACCTGCAGGTGTCCCTGAGGCTGCATGAACCCGCCCATGACCCCAAAGGGGCCGACCGGCTCGCCCTCCTTCGACAGAAAGCCGGGGATGATGGTGTGATAGGGTTTCTTCAGGGGCGCCAGAAAGTTAGGAGAGTCAGGGTTCAAGCTGAAGTTGTTGCCCCTGTTGTGCAGGGCGATGCCGGTCCCGGGCACGACGAGACCTGACCCGAAGCCCATATAGTTGCTCTGAATCATTGAGACCATGCCCCCCTCACCGTCCGCTACCGCCAGGTAGACCGTGCCACCCCTTTGGGGCATTCCCGGGAGGGGCTCAAGGGCCTGACTGTCTATCAGGGCACGGCGCTCAGCTGCGTACGAGTCGGAGAGCAGATCTGACGCGGAGTGTTCCATGAAGCGCGGGTCGCCCACACACCGTTTCACGTCACAGAAGGCCAGCTTCATGGCCTCTATCTGAAGGTGCCAGGACTCCTCCTCCTCGCGCCCAGTCGGGAGTTTGAGCCCTTCTAAGATCTTCAGGGCCATCAGCACGGCTATTCCATGTCCGTTGGGAGGGATCTCCCAGACGTCAAAGCCCCGGTAGTTCACGCTCAGGGGCTCCACCCACTCGGGCTTGTAGTCCGCCAGATCCGAGGCACGAAGCCAGCCGCCCCAGCGCTCGGAAAAGGCGCCTATCCTCTCCGCCAGCTCCCCCCGATAAAACGCCTCAGCGCCGCTCTCCGCAATGGCAGAAAGGGTCCGGGCCTGGTCCGGGAAACGCCAGATCTCTCCCGGCCGGGGCGCCCGTCCCTCAGGGCAGAAGGCCTCGAACCAGTGCTGAAACTCCTCCCCCCTGCATTTTCGGGAGTATTTCGCCAGCGCTCGGGCCCAGCTGCGGCTGACCGTCGGGGCCACTGCGTGACCTTCGGAGGCGTAATTAATAGCCGGAGCCAGAAGCTCCTCCATGGGAAGCCGACCAAAGCGCCGGGAGAGAGCGACCCAACCCGCCGGGGCTCCCGGCACTGTCACGGGGTACCAACCGTAGACAGGCACCTCTCTGTGCCCGGCCTTATGAAGCGCCGAAGCGTCAACGGCAGCGGGCGACCATCCGCTGGCGTTCAGCCCGTGGAGCTTGCCCTCCGACCAGACGAGCGCAAAAGCGTCACCCCCTATTCCGTTGGAGGTGGGTTCCACTACCGTAAGACAGGCCGCCGTAGCCACTGCCGCGTCCACAGCGTTGCCGCCCTTTTTCAAAATCTCCAGCCCGACCTGAGCCGCAAGGGGATGCCCCGTCGCCACCGCACCACGCGAGGCAAACACCACCGTCCGCCGCGAGGGATAACGATACCGCTGCGCGTTAAAGTTCATTCTCTACACTCCTTTTTAATGCAATGCAAATAGAGCGATGAAAACGAGAACTGCCGTTCTGATAAAAAGCTTCCTGCAAAATCACGACCCTGTCCGGCCCCAAGAGGCTCACAAGCCGCACCGTAGTGCTATGACGCGCAAAAAGAGCCGTAAAAGCCATACCTGCTGACTCTGAGAGCTGGAAAGAACGGGGCTCCCAGGGCTGGAAGGGCAAAGAACAAGGGGCGTGCGTTTTTGCACGGCCCCCTCCAACCCCTGACGAGCAGGGCGCCGGCTGTTCCCTGAAAAGTGCCCTCTCGTCTCTCTTTCTGGTTTTTCCTCAGCCCGTCTCCTGCACCCTATCAAGCACGTCTCTCAGATTCTTCTGGACAGCTTTTTCCGTGATCGTCCCCTTCTCGCGAAGCATATGAAGCGCATAACGATAGACCTTGTAGAGCTCCTGCCCATGCAGGGTCAGCCGTCCTCTGGTCTCATACTCCCTGACGTTCGTCAATAGCTCGCTGGCGGCCACCGCGATGTAGCCCAGAACCATACTCTCGTCGTCGAACTGACTTAAAGACAGCTCCGGGGCCACTCCCCCTTCCGCTGCTATCTTGCTTGTGACGCTCTCGCGCAGGTCGGCAAAATTGGTGTTCAGCTCCTGGTCGACATACATATCGACGTAGACGCGCTGGAACAGGGAGCCTATTTCCCGGCTGCGTCCCAGATACGGAGCGGGAACCTTCGGTTCGGGAAGCGTGGGGAAGGCAGGGGGAGACATCTCAATGGGACCGCTGCCCAAAAGCTCAATTTCGCCTGGAGCTGCTGTCAGGGGAACCTCAGGCTCCTGGGGCAAGTCAGGGGCGATGGGTTCATAGGAGATCTTCGACAAGTCTGAGGAACCTGAGGGCAAGGTTATTGAGATGCTCGGCGTATCCGGGGAGATCTGCTGCGGTTGCTGCGGCAGATGCGAGAACTCCGGGGCAACCACAGGAGGTTGTCCCAGAGCTGAGCTCAGTTCTGAAGGGGCAGAGGCCATCGACACGTCCTGGCCCTCAGGGGCGCTCCCCTGAGAAGAGGGGGCTGCAGGGATAGACACGGACATTGGAGCCGGCTTGATGCCCGGCCCCGGGTCGGAGAGAACCCCCTGACTCCGCCTGAGTTTCTCAAGATAGTCAGGGTCAAAGTCGCCCGTCGCGGAAAGGCCATCCACCGCCCTGCCCTGAACCGGCACGCTCTGGACCGGAGAGGGAGCCTGGGGCTGCTTCGTCGGAGCCTGCGATGCCCCTGCGGTGCTTCGAGAAGCCCTTCGCGTTTTTCTCAACCTGCGCACCACCGCCAGAATATAAAAGAGCAAAAAGAGCAGAAGGAGCGCCGCCAGACCCAAAACCTCATAAAAATAAGGCTTGAACTCAGGCAGATTCAGCCAATTCAGCAAATCCTCAAAGTAAACCCGAAGCAGAGTCATCAGTCTGGCCACGTCGAATGACATAAACATCTCTCCCTCGTTCACTCAAAGAGCATAAAGCTCAACAAACATCACATCGCGCAAGCACAGATCTCCGCCCCTATCCCCACGGGAAGAAAACCGCCCTGTGGCGAAACGCCAGGAAAACCCACAGAGCGACGTTGCAGAGAATCAGTAAGAAGACGGCTGCCGAAAGCATGTCCTTGCCCGCCCTCACCTCCGCATTCCACTCTCTGTCAAGAAGGTTGAAGGCCCGCTCCACGGCGCTGTTAACCAGCTCCATCGCCATCACAGCCAGCCAGGAGGCAAGCAGGAGCAATGCTTCACCCCAAGACAAAGAAAGAGAGAGAGCCACCAGGAGAAAGAACACGACCGTCTCGTACTCAAACGCCTGTTCCTCTTTAAAGGCAGTCCTCAACCCTGACAGGGAGTGTCCTGTCGCCCTCCAAAGACGCATCACAGGGTTGTATCGTCTCACGCAATCTCCTCCGCAGGAAAAACCCTGTCGTTTTACATACCGACGTCCACACGAAAACGCGAAAGGTCGTTGGTTGACAATATTCTTACATTTATCAGCGGTTTTTGCAACCATCGCCCGGCTTTCCTGCCCGAGCTGATACAATACTCCACAGAGTCGGCCCCAACTGCCGGGATGCCGCCTCAAAGGAGGCTGATGCCATGAGAGCCGTGACGATACAGAAAGCGCTACAAATGGAGTTTCTGGACATGCCCATGCCAACCATCCAACAGCCGGACGAGGTGCTCATCAAGGTGCGCATCGCCGGGATAACCGCCTCAGACCGTCGCGCCTGGCACGGAAGCGTTCCGGGCGACACCTTTCCCTTTATCCCCGGCAAGAACGTAGCTGGGGAGGTCGCATCCATAGGGATGCGCGTCCTGAACTTCCACCCAGGCGACCGCGTCGCTGTCGACCCCATGTTCAGCTGCGGGACCTGCAAATACTGCCTCACCCGACGCACCAATCTGTGCCCCAGCCTGAGCGTGATGGGCATCCACCGTCCCGGAGGCATGGCCGAATATCTGACCGTCCCTGCCTCCCATCTTCACGCTCTCCCGCAGAACTGGACCTGGGAGCGCGCTGCGATGGTGGAGCCTTTTTGCAGTGTCGTCCACCTTCTGGAAAGGGGCTCTGCAAAACAGGGGGAAAAAATGCTGGTCATAGGGGCTGGGACGATAGGGCTGATGCTCTTGACCGCAGCCCGCTTTCTGGGGCTGGAGACCGTCATCGCGGGCGTCCTGCCCTCACGACTCCAGAGGGCTTCGGAGATGGGTGCAAGCCTGACCGTGAACATCAACGACCCGGACTTCTCCAAGACCCTTCAGGACTGGACGGACGGCAAAGGGGTCGACCTCATCATCGACACCGTGTCTCTGAAGGACTTCCTCCCCAAGCTCCTGGAAGCAGCCGCGCCGGGAGGGCGCCTCGTCTGCAGCAGCTTTGCCGATCTCTCCCAACCCCTCCTCCCCTCCGTCTTCGTCAAAAAAGAGCTCCAGCTCCTGGGGGCCCGGCTGTATTCCAACAAATTCCCGCAGGTCATCAGCTGGTTCTCCGCAGGCGACATGCAGCCCGAACGCCTCGTCTCCCACAGCTTCGACGCTTCCGATGCTTCCGACGCCTTCAGGTTGATAGAGGAGAACCCTGCGGACTCCCGGCGGGTCCTGCTCTTCTTCAACTCCCCTCACTGAGGGAAGGACAAGGAGAAGCTCTTCGCGCCGGAAAAGACGCATCGACACGAGGGGGGCCATGCGCTCTCGCACGGCCCCCCTCTACCCCTGAAGGTGTCAGACTTCAGCAAAGAGCCTCGTTCAGGGTCGGGGCAGGCAAAGCGTCGGTCTCCGTGGGAAGCGGCTGCACCGCACTTGGCTCCTCACCGCTGCCGGCAAAGATGATCTCCGCCTCCATGCCGACGGTCGCGGCCAGAGACGTGAGGAGCCGACGCGCATTCTCGTCCGCCCGGCTCAGGATATCTCCCTTTAAGGCCTCCTCACGCATCGACTCCAGATCAGCCGCCACCTCCCGGTTCTGCTCCTCAAGCCGCACCGTGGCGAACAGGCCCGCACGCTGGTCATAGACCTCAAAGCTGTGAATATCTGCGTAGACATCCAGGATGCGGCTGCGCGGCACCACGATGCGCACCTTGTTCACCGCAAAACGCTCGGAGACCTCAATCCTGGAAAGATCGCTGCCGCAGATGATGGTCCCGGAGTAGCGCATGATGAAGCTACAACCCGTCAACGGAAGCCGGCAGTTGAAGAGCTTCTTGCTCTTCGAAAAGGAGACGATGGACTGGAAGCGCTCCCTCACGGTCGCCAGCTCCTTAACGTTCTGGGCCCCCATCAGGATGGCGGAGCGGACGGAGCTGCTCTTGCGGGCTTCCTTCCTCATGAAAAGCAGCACATTGAACACAACAGAAACCACGAGCAACAGGGTCACGACAAGCGATAACATTGAACGAACGACCTCCTCCATAAATTCTGGCTTTATGAAGCGGATGACCTGGATATCTTCAAACGGGCTCAGACCTCAGACCTTTGACAGAGCCTCAGTCGCAATTCTCCGGACCTCGGCCATGGACAGCCCGCGCTCCCGCGCTGCCCTTTTGAGGTCCTCGTACTCGGGAGTCCGCCTCAGAGGGCGGTCCTCCCACAGCGCCGTCTTGACGCGCAGGCTCCCCAGCGGGGTCTCCACGCTCTCCATCCGGCGCTCCAGACAGGTGCGGTCCATCGTCAGGCGCCGCACGCCCTGGGTCGTCGTCTCCTTGAGGATCAGCTCTGCCGCTGCCTCTTGCTTCTCCGGGACAAAGAGGCAGCAGAACCGAACTGCAGGACGGCCCTTCTTCATGTAGATGGGCTCCAGCCAGACGTCCAGAGCTCCTATCCCAAAGAGACGCTCACAGACCGGCTCGAAGTCCTGAGGGTTCATGTCGTCAATGTTACACTCCAGCAGGGTCACCTGCTCCTGCCTCAGCCCGTCGCCTGACCCGGCATCCATCAGCAGGACGCGGAGGACGTTGGGGATGTCCTCGGAATCCCGGTCACCCAGGCCGTAACCGGATGCGACGATCTTCCCCGCAGGGAGAGGGCAGAAAGCGTCAACCAGAGTCCGGGCCAGAAGGGCTCCGGTCGGGGTCGTGCGCTCCATAGGCGTCCCCATGGAACAGATGGGCAGCCCGCGGAGCAGAAGCTCCGTGGCGGGAGCGGGAACGGGCAGAAGGCCATGGGCGCAGTTCACCGTCCCGGAGCCCACGTTGAGGGGTGAGGAGAGCACCCTCGGCCACCCCAGGAGCTCCATGAAAACAAAGGCCCCGACGATGTCGATGATGGAATCAATGGCCCCCACCTCATGGAAGTGGATTTTATCGGGGGTGGTCCCATGTACCCGGGCCTCAGCGTCAGCCAGGAGGGCAAAGGCCCGTATAGCCTCTCTTTTGACGCGGTCAGAGAGCCCGCTCTCCCGGACGATCCTCTCCAGGTCATGCAGTCCCCGGTGTGGGTGGTGTTCGTGAGTATGCACCGTGAAATTTGTCCCCGAGATGCCCCCTCGGGTTTCTTTGGAGACGGAGAGTTCGTAGTCCTCCGGGCCAAGGGACGTCATCTTCGCCAGCTCCGCCCGAAAGCGCTCCAGGTCTGGAGCAAGCTCAAACAAGGCGCCTATCAGCATGTCGCCGGCAAGCCCTGCAAAACAATCGAGATACAGAGTCTTCATTTCCGCCCATCCCTCTCCATAAAAATTGAACGACAAAAAACAGCTTCAAGCCCAGTCCAGGACTGAAATTTTCGCTCTCAAGCGCAAATACTGAGGCGTGTCAAACCCCCTCCCGCACTCTCACGACACATGGGGTGTCGGATGAAAAAGCGTCCCGGAGCACGACACCGCTGCTCTCCGTCTCCCGGAGCTCCGGGACGGAACGAGCAACGTCCGTTTGAGCGGCAAAAGCGATGTCCGCACCAAACCCCAACGCCTCAAGAGAGCGAGCGTGATCCGCTGTGAGGAGAGAGGCTAAGAGCTCAGAGGAGGAATTCCAGACCAGAAGCGCCAGACGCGCGGCGTCCGTCAGCCGGACCGGGAGAACGCTCTGGAGCGCCTCAACCAGCATCCCCGCACAGAGGGTATCGTCCCATGAGGGGCGCCCCTCGCGCCCCGCACAGAAGAGACCGAGGCGGCAGCCCCTTGCAAGGGCTGCGTTCAGGACCGCCGCAGCGTTCCTCGCACAAGCCGCCAGAACAGGGACGCCTTCCTCGGCCGCCGTCAGGAGTGACCGCGTCCCGTTGGTCGTAGCCATAACCGCACAAGGGTGCCGGCGCACGAGCTCCGAGGTGAGAGCAGAGGGAGAGTTACCCAGGTCGAACCCCGGAGGCGCAACCGCGTTGCGCTCGCCCATCAGAAGAGGAGCCCGCCCGTCAGAGCTCAGACGGGACGCCGCAGCCCGGGCCCCCTCCACCGAATCAAAGGGATAGAGTTCCGCTCCCCCCAGTTCAAACCATCGCACCATGACCGTGGTCGCGCGGAGGATGTCAATGATAAGCCAGACATCCACCTCCGGAAGAGGCTCTCCAAGGGAGAGCACCACCTCTATCTCCACAGGCAGGGTCATCTCACACGCCCCTTCATCATTTCATAAGCACATTATATCCTAAAAGACCTTCCATATCCTAATGCCTTAAGAAGAGGAGCTATTTTGAGGCGACACCACAACCTGCCGTATATCTGTCAGGTCATCAGCACGGTCAGGGGAGCCCTCAAGCCCAGAGACAAGCAACGCTCCATCCACAAGCCCATCCTTTCTTCATGAAGAAGGGCTCTGGGCTTATTTGACACTCGACCGTTTTGTGATATATTTTTGCGGTGTGTGCGGGCTTGTAGCTCAGTGGATAGAGCGACGGCCTCCTAAGCCGTAGGTCGGGCGTTCGAGTCGCCCCAAGCTCGCCATTAAAGTTGCTGCAAGAGTTTACCCGCTTTTCTCTCCTCGGGCGTCCGTCATGAGCGACGGCCTCCCTAGGGGGTATCCTTTTCCTGGTTGTCATTGGAGACCTCTCCCCTTTCATGAAAGAGCCGTAATCCTTGGTCGGGACGGCTCTTTTTTTGTGCGCCAGACCATCAAGCTGAACGCAACACTGAAAAGGGAAGAGAGGGCAGCGTTAAAGGCTGCGCTCACTGGGCCAAGGTTTCTCATCTAGTCTGACAGCGTGGAGCGATCTCACTGGCAAGGTTGCTTTCGGCGTGTGCTTTCCTCAGGTCGTCGAACGTCAGGGCGAGATACGTTTTGAGACTTGAGGTTGACTTTTTTCGCAGGTGAATATACCCTAGGGGGGTATGGTATTTTATCGTGAAGCCGGGAGGGGTTGAGGGTATGAAGGACTGCATGGACTCAGCAGGGATCGTCCGCAGGCTGAGGCGCATTGAGGGCCAGGTGCGGGGCATCATCAGGATGGTGGAGGAGGAGCAGCCCTGTGAGGACGTGCTGATCCAGATAGGCTCCGTCAAAGCCGCGCTTCACAAGGCAGGACAGCGCATCCTGGAGGGTCACCTGCACCACTGCGTCCTGGAGGGTATCAAAGCCGGCAACGGGGACGAGGTGCTTGACGATCTGTCCCGAGCGCTCGAACAATTTTCCCGCATCATATAACCGCATCTCAAGGGGGCCACATCATGAACACGGACGTGGAAATGGAGATTAAAAAGGAGAAAACTGTTGACCTGGAGCTTTTGAGTCAGGCACGCTTTTTTGAATCACAGGACCTATCGGATTTTACAAACGGAGAACCGCGTCCCCCCCACCACGGGGCTCAGGCACACAGCTGCACGCACGCGCACGACACCAGCGTCGGGGAAACCCCGCACGATCACAACTCGTCCCACCACGACTCATGTGCCTGTTCCGTCACCCTCTCCTTCTCCGCCGAGCCTCATGATGATGAGGAAGAGGGGGGGGGGAAATTTTGGGACTGGACCGTCCTGGCCCTGGGCGGGGTCGCGCTGCTCCTCGGGCTCTTCCCGGCTTTTTCCCTTCCCTCGCTCAAAAACCACGTGTTTTACACGCTGGTCTGGCTGCTCTGCGGCTGGCCGGTCCTGAGCGCAGCCTTGAACAGCCTGCGCCGGGGCCGGGGCTGGGAAAAATTTTTCAACGAGTTCACCCTGATGGCCGGGGCCTCCTTCGCGGCCCTCTGCCTGGGCGAGGCCGTCGAGGCTCTGGCCGTGATGCTTTTTTATCAGGCGGGGGAGTTGCTCCAGGAACGGGCGGCCGGGCGGTCCCGGCGCTCCATCAAGGCGCTCCTGGCCGTCAAGCCTACGACAGCTCATATCCTTGAGGACGGGGGTCTGAGGGACGAACTGCCCGAGGCTGTGGAAAAAGGCATGCGTGTCCTGGTGCGGCCGGGCGAAAAGATCCCCGTCGACGGCATCGTCAGGGAAGGTACCGCCTACGTGGACACGTCCTCAATCACGGGCGAGTCCGTCCCAGTCTCAGCCTCTTCGGGCTCCAAGGTTTACGGCGGGACCCTCTGCCTCGACGGCGCCCTCCAGGTGGAGGCCACAGGGCCCTTCAAGGACTCGGAGATAGCCCGGGTGCTGGAGCTGGTCGAGCGGGCCGCAGCCAACAAGTCGCCCGTCGAACGTTTCATCACAAAGTTCGCGGCCATCTACACGCCTCTCGTCTTCGCCCTGGCGCTCCTGACCTTTGCCGTCCCGCCGCTGCTCGGCTGGGGCCCGGCGCGGGAATGGCTGTACCGCGCGCTCGTGGTCCTGATGGTCTCCTGTCCCTGCGCCCTCGTCATCTCCGTGCCCCTCAGCTACTTTGGTGGGATCGGCGCCGCGGCGCGACAGGGTATCCTGATCAAAGGCGGCTCGGTGTTGGACGCTCTCAACGAGATATCCTCGGTCGGGTTCGACAAGACCGGCACCCTGACCGAAGGCGTCTTTGAGGTCTCAGAGCTGAACCCCGCGGACGGCGCGACGCTGGAGGAGCTGAAGGAGGCTGCCCGGACGGCCGAGTCTCTCTCCCAGCACCCTCTGGCCCGCAGCATCCGGGCCGAGCTGGGCTCCCTCCCCCCCGAAGGGCTTGAGACAAAGGAGCTGCCGGGCCGCGGGGTCCTCACCCATTACAAAGGCGAGAGGTATTTGGCCGGCTCGCCAGAACTGATGGCCGAACACGGGCTCTCCCTCCCGGCCTTCGAGCCCCGGCCCGGGCTCGTGCTCATCGCCAGAGGAGAGAGGTTCCTGGGCAGCCTGCTCCTCTCGGACCGGCTCCGGGACGATGCGCCGGCGGCCGTGAGCCAGCTCCAGCGCTACGGCCTGAAGTGTTTCCTCCTGACGGGCGACAGCGAGGAGAGCGCACGTCCCGTCGCCAAGGCCCTCAAGATGGACGCCTACCGTGCGGGGCTCCTCCCCGAGATGAAGGTCCAGGCCCTCACGGAGCTTGCTCAGGGCCGGAGGACGGCCTTCGTCGGAGACGGGGTGAACGACGCGCCCCTCCTGGCCTCTGCCCATGTCGGCATCGCCATGGGAGGGCTGGGGTCGGACGTGGCCATTGAGGCAGCCGACGCGGTCCTCCTGACCGACTCTCCCTCCCGGGTCATCAACTTGATGGACGTGGCACGCCGCACACGGAGCATCGTCCGGCAGAACGTCGGCGGTTCCCTGGCTGTCAAGGCCCTTTTCCTGGGCCTGGGTTTTCTGGGATTGGCCGGGCTCTGGGAGGCCATCTTCGCTGACGTCGGAGTAGCCTTTCTGGCCGTGCTCAACTCAGCCCGCCAGTTGAAAGGGATCTCTCCTCAAAACTCACAGAAAATCCAGCCGGAGGCCTGAGCGGAAAACGACGGCTCCTGCGACCTTAGATCCCGGCCCCCGGTTCCATGCTAGAATGGATAGCATAGGAATCGGGGGCCGGCATCGCATTCTGTCCGGTATTTTGCTGTGGCGCTCTCTGGCCCGGTTCAGACCCGGCCCATCGTTTCCAACTCCCCTCAACCCAACCGCCCCCTGCGAATTTCTATGGACGGGGCCTTGCGGCCCTCGTCTGACGAAAGGTCGTCTTTTCTCATAAAAATAAAAAGCACGAAACGCACGAAAAAACCGGGAAACCTGGAAGCCCTCAGAGAAGAACGGATGGGGAGGCTGCTTCTGCGCCTCTCCACCCCTTCGATCATCGGGATGCTCGTCCAATCCCTCTACAACGTGGTAGACGCTTTTTTTGTCGGCCGGGGCGTGGGTCCGAAGGGCATCGCCGCCGTCTTTGCCGCCGCCCCTCTGCAGATAACCGTGATGGCCTTTGCTCAGCTATGGGGCGTCGGAGGGGTCTCCTTCATCTCCCGAAGCCTCGGGGCCAGAGAAAGGGACCGGGCGGAGCGTACCGTGGGCTCCATCATGGCCATCTCCGTCCTGTGGGGGGTCGTCCTGATGACGCTCAACATCCTGCTGGCCGTCCCTCTGACGCGCGCTTTGAACTTGCCGGACGACATCGCAGCCATGTCCATCTCCTACATCCGCATCGTGGCCCTGGGCATTCCACTCTTCAGCTTTTCTATCGTCACCAATAACTCCGCCCGTGCCGAGG
>JAAYOR010000125.1 GCA_012520235.1 Fretibacterium sp. | reverse complement strand
TCTTTTTCCGTATAGCAGTAATGGGCCTGTCGTCCCCGTTGCACGCGATACAGAGGGGGTTGAGCCAGATAGAGGTGTCCATGTCGTATAAGGTCCGGCATGTGGCGATAAAAGAAGGTCATCAACAAAGTGCTGATATGAGCTCCGTCCACATCAGCATCCGTCATAATTATGATTTTATGGTAGCGCAGCTTTTTTATATCAAACTCATTGCCTATGCCGCAACCGAGGGTCTGGATGATGGTGCGGATCTCATTATTGCCCAGCATCTTGTCCAGCCGCGCCTTCTCCACGTTGAGGATTTTCCCCCTCAAAGGCAGTATAGCCTGAAACGAACGGTCTCGTCCCTGTTTGGCGCTCCCGCCTGCGCTGTCTCCCTCGACGATGTAAAGCTCGGTGTTCTCAGGGCTGCGCGAGGAACAGTCGGCCAGCTTTCCTGGCAAGGTCATACCTGTCATGGTGCCTTTCCGAACGAGCTCGCGCGCTCTTTTGGCAGCTTCCCGCGCCTGGCGGGCTTTCATGGCTTTATCAACGACAGGACGAATGGTGTCAGGGTATTCCTCAAACCAGCTGAGGAGCCCTTCATAAACGAAGGAGTCTATGATCCCGCGTACCTCACTGTTGCCCAGCTTTGTCTTGGTCTGCCCTTCGAACTGAGGGGAGAGCAGCTTGACGGACAGGACGCAAGTGAGCCCTTCCTTGAGGTCATCTCCGGAAAAATTTTCGTCCCGGTCTCGCAGAATTTTATGGCTTCGCGCGGCCTCATTGATGGCCCGAGTGAGGGCGGACCTCAGTCCTGAGACGTGAGTGCCGCCCTCAATGGTGTGGATGAAATTGGCGAAGGCAAAAAGGCGTTCCAGATAGCCGTCGTTATATTGGATGGCAACATCTATACCCACCTCGTCCCGTTCTCCCGAGAGAAGAATGGGGGGCGTGAAGAGGGCGGTTTTGCCTCGGTCCAGATACTCTACGAAGGCGCGGATACCTCCCTCAAAACAATATTCTCTTTTTTCTCCGGTGCGTTCGTCCTGTAGCAGGATGTACAGGCCTGGATTGAGAAAGGCCAACTCGCGCAGGCGGCTTTTTAACGTGTCCAGGGAGTGGTGAACGTCCTCAAAGATGTCGCTGTCAGGGAGGTAGTGGATGAGCGTTCCCTGCCAGTCGGCAGGTAGGGGTTCGGAGAGCTCTGTGACGGGGGAACCACGTTCAAAACGCTGAGTGCGTTGCGTACCTCCGCGTGCACTTGTCACCTCAAGCCAGCTCGAAAGAGCATTAACAACCGATACTCCGACTCCGTGAAGCCCGCCGGATACCTTGTAAGCGCCCTGCCCGAATTTGCCCCCGGCGTGGAGCACGGTGAGCACGACCTCGCAGGTAGGCCGTCCGTTGTAGGGGTGAGGGTCAGTGGGGATTCCACGCCCATTATCCCGGACGCTGATGCTCTCGTCTGAGTGGATAGTTACCTCAATGCGATCGCAAAAGCCCCCGATAGCTTCATCGACCGCATTGTCGACGACTTCGTAGATGAGGTGGTGCAGCCCGCGGGCCGCGGTGTCGCCAATATACATGCCGGGACGCTTGCGGACTGCCTCCAGGCCTTCCAGCACCTGAATGCTCCCGGCATTATAGTTTTTGATCGTCGTTTCGTTGGTCATCGTTTCCTCCTTGCGTGTCTGTCACAAAAAATAACAAGATGGCCGAAAATGACAAGACACCGCTATCTCAAGTCTGGTGATGTTTTCCGATGCTTCGGCTCCTCTTTGCTTGTTCAAGGGGCATCAGGTTGTTTTTAAGTGGTTTTACTCTGACGGGAAGCTGTTGCATGCGGATATGCTCGACGTGAAGTTCAGTTTGTGGGAAAACTCGCATACCATCAGGCCCGACCTCCCTCTATTATATAACAGAGCTGCCTGATGTGTGCATTATTTTATGACGAAAGGTGTTCATCTCCCATGAAATGGAATGAGACAATCAAAGCGAATCTTGAGGTCTTCCACTCTATCCTGAGGAAAGAGTGGAAGACGTTCTTCGTGATCCTTCTGTCCAACATTATCTTTGCTTTTGCAGTCAATTATTTCACCCTGCCCTATCGCTTCCCAGACCTTGGGGTCTCGGGACTGGCAGTTCTCTCAAATTACCTCTTCGGCATTTCACCCAGCTGGGTTATTTTTATCGGCAACATGCTTCTGATCTTGTGGGGAAGAAAGAGTCTGAACCTCCGTTTTTTGCTCATCACTCTCCTCTCCATCTGCACCTTCTCCCTCTTCATCCCCGTTTTTAAGAATATTCCCCTGAACCTTCCTCAGGATAAGTTTATGGCGACGGTCATCACGGGATTGTTAAAGGGGCTGGCCATCGGGATGCTCTTCAGCGTGGGAGGCTCAAGCGGGGGCCTCGACATCGTCGCGATGGTCATGCGCCGGCGTCATGGCGTAGAAGTGGGGCGCTTTTCCATCTTCATAAACCTTTTTCTCCTGGCTTTTTCCATCGGGGTAGTGGGGTTGGAGTCGGTCGTTTATGGCGCTGTAGGTCTGTACATTTTTGGCGTTACCCTGGACAATGTCACGCGCAATTTTGATAAGCGAAAGCAGGCTATCATTATCACCAATATCCCGGACGAGGTGTGTGTCTTCATCACATCCAAGGGCAAGGGCGTGACGAGGTTTGAGGGTAAGGGTGCTTATACGGGACAATCACGACCGGTACTGCTTTCCTTGCTGGAGCCCAGACAGGTGGTCCAACTCAAGCAGTTTTTGCAAGAGCGGGATCCGAAGGCCTTCGTCTCCATTTGTGATGCAACAGAGGTGTTAGGGCAGGGCTTTAAGAGCTGGAAATCTTTGTAGTTGGGTGCGCTATATTATTGGGTGCGCTATACTATTGAGAGGAATGCTTAAATAGTAACTTTAGAAAAGACCCCGCAGAAGCGGGTCCGAGGTGAAGACGAGGCATGTGGAGTAGCATCAAGAAAGCTTTGGGGCTGGATCCCAACGAACGAGCTCTTAAGAAATACGGAGCAGTTGTCGAGAAGATCAACTCATTGGCTCAGAAGCATGAGGCGATGAGCGATGAGGAGTTGCGCGCTTTGAGCATACAATTTCGAGAACGAACGCGGGCAGGAGAGGACTTGGATGCCCTTTTGCCCGACATCTTTGCTCTGGTGCGAGAGGTCTCCTGGCGGACTATAGGCCTGCGGCATTACGACGTTCAGTTGATAGGCGGTATGGCCCTGCACGAAGGGCGCATCGCAGAGATGCGAACAGGAGAGGGTAAGACGCTGGTTGCGACGTTGGCTATTGTTCTGAACGCTCTCAAAGGAGAGGGAGTCCATCTGATCACGGTCAATGACTATCTTGCAAAACGCGATGCCGCCTGGATGGGCCCAATATATAATTTTCTGGGCCTGTCCGTAGGGGTCATCTATCCTTACATGCCTCCTGAGGAACGCTATCAGGCTTATCAAGCTGACATCACCTATGGCACGAACAGTGAGTTCGGCTTCGACTATCTCCGTGACAACATGGTGCTGCACCGCGATCAAATGGTCCAGCGTTCTCATGCGTATTGCATCGTGGACGAGGTGGACTCTATCCTCATTGACGAGGCCCGGACACCTCTGATCATCTCTGGCCCCTCAGACGACAACGTGGAACTCTATGTCAAGGCGGACGGCATGGCCCGTCAACTGATGGAGGGGCGAGACTACGAGAAGGATGAGAAGGAGCGTAATATTGCCATCACAGAGGTGGGAATTCAGAGGTGCGAAGAGGTTCTGAAGATTCCCGAGCTCTTCTCGGATGCCGCTAAATCCGAATTGGCGCACCGCATTGTGCAGGCAATCAAGGCTCACCGTCTGTATCAGCGTGATGTGGATTATGTTGTGAACAACGGAGAGATCGTGATCGTGGATGAATTCACGGGGCGCCTCATGGTGGGGCGTCGTTATTCCGACGGTCTGCATCAGGCAATCGAGGCTAAAGAGCGAGTCAAGGTGGGGCGCGAAAGCCAGACTCTGGCGACCATCACCCTGCAGAATTATTTTCGCATGTACCATAAACTGGCCGGGATGACGGGCACGGCTGCTACAGAGGCTGAGGAATTTCAGGAGATCTATGGCCTTCAGGTCGTGACCATCCCGACCCACAAAGAGATGATCCGCGAAGACTGTCCTGACGTCATATTTGGCACCACTCTCGAAAAATTTGGAGCGGTCGCAGATGAGGCTGAGGAATCTCATAAGCGAGGGCAACCTGTCCTGGTCGGCACTACCTCCATCGAGAACTCCGAGCGCATCAGTAAGCTGCTGAAGGCGCGCAAGGTGCCCCATCAGGTTCTGAACGCCAAGCATCACGAAAAAGAGGCCCTCATTGTGGCTCAGGCCGGGCACCTTGGAGCTGTGACGGTGGCCACCAACATGGCAGGCCGTGGTACGGACATCATGTTGGGGGGCAACCCGGAGTTTCTGGCCAAGGAGAAGCTTCAGGCAGAGCGTCCTTCCCTGGAATGGCAGATAAAAGGTCTGGATGAGGACGATATCTACGAGTACTTTGTGCGCTACACTAACGTTCAGCCGGAGGACCTCACGCGCAATTATCTTCGAGACCGCCGCATTGCCGCGGAGGAAGGTACCCCCACCTTCACATTTTTGACGAACATCTTTACGCGACTCAAGGAGACATACGAAAGCTACCTGGAGGACTTTAAAGCTCGTTGCCAGGAGGAGCATGGCAGTGTGGTTGAGCTGGGGGGGCTGGCCATCATCGGGACGGAGCGGCACGAATCCAGGCGCATCGACAACCAGCTTCGGGGCCGTGCCGGACGTCAGGGAGACCCCGGGAGGAGTCGCTTTTATCTCTCTCTGGAGGACAACCTCCTGCGCCTCTTCGGTTCCGACCGCATCCAGGGACTGATGGGGAAGCTGGGGATGAAGGACGGCGAAGCCATAGAGTCCCGGATGCTCTCTAATGTGATTGAGTCCTCTCAGCACAAAGTGGAGCAGATGCATTTCGACATCCGCAAGCAGCTCCTTGCCTATGACAATGTCATGAATCAACAGAGAGAGGCGGTCTACTCAGAAAGACAGACTATTCTACATGATGATGAGATAGTGGACTATGGCTGGGGAGTCATTGAAGGGGTTCTTGAAGAGATTTTAGACCGCTACTTTCCCGAACAGGACGAGCCGGACCCTGAGCGCGCTTCTGCAAGGGCTCGAGCCCTCTTTGGACCTGGTATTGACTCTATGATCTCGTGTCTGGACAGCAGGCAGGGATTAGAGCTTGTCCGTGAAGAGCTTGTAAGTTCCTTGAAGGAGCGTTATTATGACAAGGTCGAGGAGCTCACGCCCGAGATAGCCGGAGGGCTTGTCCGCTATGTGGTCTTGAACACGCTGGACGACGCTTGGCGAGACCATCTGCTTGGGATGGACGAGATCCGGCGTGGCATAGGTCTGAGAGCGATCGGCCAGAAAGATCCCCTTTTAGAGTATCAGTTTGAATCCTATAATCTCTTCCAGGGTATGATGTTGAGGGTGCGGCAATCCTTTGCGGAGCAGTTCTTCCGCGTCAGAGTGGTGACGGAAGAGACGCGCAGCCGCGACAGAAAAATCTATGAGGGAAGAGATTTCCAGCTCCCCGGTTTTGGCGGGATGGAGGAACAGGAGGCACTGCCTCAGTTTGGAGAGAGCAAGCCCGAGCCGATCCGCAAGGGCCCGCGCATAGGGAGGAACGCCCCCTGTCCCTGCGGAAGCGGGAAAAAGTACAAACATTGCTGTGGTAGGAATGCCTGATTTTTCCCTGCTGCGCAACACAGACGGCAGAGGAGGAAGAGGAGTGAGACGATGAGGCCGGGGAAGGAAAAGCTCTTTACCCTGATAGGGTGCCTTTTGTTCTGGGGGGCCATGCTACTCTTTTCTGCAGTCTATGCTGAGGCCCTTGATTATGATCTGCCTCGTATGATTCGGATGAATCCGGATTTCTCAACTTATCCGGAGGCCAGAGGTGTCGTCTGGCTGAGGCGTGTCAAGTATGCCCATGCCTCTCAGGGAGGGATTGAACGAGAGACCCTGTGGGTGCTCTTGGGGCGCAGTGGGCTTGACAAACGTTGGCTGACCTGGAATATCCCAGACCCTGAGGGTGGGAAGGCGACGATGCTGGAAGCAGCCCTTTACTCTGTGCCGGCTGGCGAAAAGATCAAGGATGTCTCCCCAACGCAGGTCGTCCAGGATGAAGCTATGATGCATGAGATATCCTTTGAGGAACTCCCGGAGCCCTTCATTATGGTTATCGCGTGGAAGGATGTCTGGCCGGAGAGGCTTTCTTGTGAGGATTGCGTGACCCTCCGAGGTGAGCTTCCGATTTGGGAGAGTGTTGTGGAGGTCTCTGTCTTTCCCGGTTCTCCGTTCTTTTACAGGAATCTGAGCGGCACTTTGCCCGAGGTTGTGAAAGAGAGAAATACCGTTCGTTACGTCTGGCGTTCGCTCAACCTGCCGATGTGGCCTAAGCCGTCCTTGAAAGTTTTTGAGCCCTTTGGAGTGGTCTTTGCCGAAAGACGTGGCCGGGAGGCTTTCAAGAGGATTTTGAGGGAGAGCGACCCGCTCTCAGGGCCTGACATCACAGCCCCTGCTTCAGCTCTGATGGGGTTTAAGAAGTCTTCGGATTCGGGCCTGGTTTCCATGCTGACCTGGCTTTATCGGCAGCCGGAAGCGTTCCTGCCCGAAGGCGTCTCCAGAAAGCTGCCCTCGTCAGGGCCCTGGACACAACGAGAAAAAATTTTGCTGGCCCGCCTCTGGTTGGAGCGTCAGGGGGTTCGGACGCGTCTTCATTGGGTCTCTCCTTATGATCCGGATGATGCCCCGGTTTGCTCTGCTATGTTACTGACCCCTGCCCTTGAAATCTTCACCGGGAGGTCAAAGAACAACTTCTTTTATGACATGCAAAGTCCGCCAACGCTGGGGAAAACCCCTGTCTCTCTGGAGGGGGCAAAGTTGTACAGCCTTTCGGAGGATGGGGAGCTCGTCTCCTCCAAGGTTCCATCTTCCAAGGCTGCCAGGAATCGGCTTTCGCTGAACTTCAACATGAAGCTGAACCCGAACGGAACTCTGGGAGGGACAATGTGCCTTCAGGCGCGAAATGCCTGGCGTTCTTTTCTGTTCTCTGAAACACCTCAGGCTCATGAGCTGGACCATCTGTTAAAAAAACTTTTTCCGGGAGGAGCCAATCACGCCAAGCTTGAATTTAAAGACGTCAAAGGGACCGGAGAGTTGCACGTGACCTTGAAGGAGACGATGAGCATCCTGGGAACGGCGGGAAAGAACCTGCTGCTCTCTCTGCCGGTGTTTTTGCCGGAATGGCTGACAGACCTCTCCGGGGGATATGATGAGTTTTCTCTCGCCTTCCCCTTCTCTCTGGAGCTCAAGATATCCCTGTCGTTGCCTCGGAAGGCCCGCAATGTGCCGTTGCCTGGGGTTGTAAAGCGAGAATGGGATTCCCTCTCTTACTCAGATTCTTACAAGTTGGTGAAGGGAAAACGTCTTTCGGCAGAAGCTCTGCTGACCGTCTCAAAGCCTAGGATGACAGGAGAAAGCTTGGGAAACTTGCGGAACCTCCTGGAGCTCTGGAGAGTTTTTGTGACCCGCCCTATCCCGGTCCAAATCAAGTGAGGGGTAACGAGAATCTGTTGACTGCAGAGCTAACAGCGGCAACGGCTCCTATTTGAGCGGCTCGGGCTTTTTTCATTAACTTTTATGACGAATATTGGAAGGCTATTCTTGGTTGGGAGGGTTATTCTTGCTTGGGATTAAGAGTCTCGATGTGCAGGAAGCGGTAAAAGATAACGGCCCTAAGAGGACTGCCGAGACTTATTTGAAAAACGTTTTACAGGAGGCTGTCCGGGCTGTGGCACAGAAGAGAAAGGTTGCTCTGCCTGACGAGCTCACCTTGGAACTGGAGCGGCCTCGTTTTGCTGAGCAGGGAGACCGGGCTAGCAGTGCAGCCATGCAGTTCTCCAAGTTATTCAAGCTTCCTCCCCGAGAGCTTGCCGCTCTTTTCCTTGCGGAGTTAAAAAAGGACGCCAGCGGTTTTATTGAGAGCCTGGAAATTGCAGGTCCCGGCTTCATCAATATGTTCCTCTCAAAAAAATGGTTTGCAACGGTGGTCGAGGACGTTATTTCTTCTGGTCCTCAATATGGCGCCTTGAACCTGGGGAAGGGACGCAAAGTGCAGGTGGAGTTTGTCAGCGCTAATCCCACCGGCCCCCTTCACATCGGTCATGGTCGGGGTGCCGCTGTGGGGGATACGGTTGCCAACATTCTGAGCTTTACAGGATGGAAGGTGGAGCGCGAGTATTACATCAACGATGCCGATGCCGGCTTGCAGATGAACACACTGGGGCAATCCGTTCAGGCCCGCTATTTTGAGCTATTGGGCAAGCCGGAGGAGGCTCCCTTTCCTGAAACTGGTTATAAGGGGGAGTATATCGTCATTCTGGCCCAGGAGGCTCTTAAAATGGAAGGGGACCGTTTTCTGCATCTACCCTTGCCGGAGAGCCTTAAGTGGTTCAAAAGACATGCAGGCGACGCTATACTGGCTCAAATACGAAAGACCTTGGAGGACTTTGGAGTTCAGTATGATGTCTGGTTTTCTGAGCAGTCTCTTTACGATCAAAACCTTGTGGCTCAGGCCATGGAGGATTTAAAGTGCCGAGACTACGCCTTTGAGTCTGATGGAGCTCTCTGGTTCAAATCCTCTGACTTTAACGATGATAAGGACAGGGTCCTGATACGGACGGACGGCGCCCCGACCTATTTTGCTTCGGACATCGCTTATCATCGTAATAAATTTGTGGACAGAGGCTTTGACCGTGTTATTGATGTATGGGGTGCGGATCACCATGGTTACATCCCCCGTATGAAAGCGGGGGTTCAGGCGTTAGGCCGCAGGCCCGAGGACTTGGACGTTCTCCTTATTCAGCTGGTCAACCTGATGCGCGGAGGCAAACCGGTGGCAATGTCTACCCGAGCCGGGGTCTTTGTTCTCCTTCAGGATGTTTTAGATGAGGTAGGAAGGGATGCCACCCGTTTCTTTTTTCTCATGCGCCGGAGTGACAGTCAGTTGGATTTTGACCTGGAGCTGGCTAAGACTCAGGGAAATGACAACCCTGTTTACTACGTTCAGTATGCCCATGCTCGTATCTCTAGCGTCATGAGGGGGATGGTTGAGCGTGGGGGCAAGCTTCCCAAAGATGCTCGACCGGCAGAGCGCGTTTTTGAGAACGAGGAGGCCAGGAGGCTTGCGGATTGTCTGGCTTCTTTTCCCCGAGAGATGCAAAATGCCTCCGAAGGGCTGGCGCCTCAGATGCTCACCGCTTATGCTGAGCTTTTAGCAGGATGTTTTCACTCGTTTTACAATACAAATCGTATTTTAGGGGAGGAGCTGGAGATGGAACAGGGGCGCATTATTTTAGCGGAGGGAACCCGAATCGTTTTGCGGACCTGCCTGGACCTCCTTGGAGTGAGTGCGCCGGAGAGGATGTAACATGCCTTCTCTGCGCCGACTCATCCTGACGGCTGCTGGGCTTTTGCTTGTTTTTATCGTCGGCACTCTTTACTTCTTTGAGTTCCGGGCCATTGGGCAGCTCCATCTTGCCATTGAGGAGCGAGAGGAGCTTTTGAAGCAGAAACAGGAGACGGTCCGGAATTACAAGGGGAAGGTGGCGTTTTACAAAACCAGGGAGGGAGTGGAGCACCTGGCTCGTGAGCAATACAATCTGGCATTTCCCGGTGAGCGCGTTGTCGTTATCGTAAGTGAGGACGTGCCCCCTCATTTCCGTTGAGAATCAGGAGGCGAAAAAACTCCTAATGTTACCACAGAACAATGACAGGGGCGTAAAAACTTCCTTGACCTTTTATTAAAATGGGCTATAATATGGCTTAGTGATCGGGACGTAGCGCAGCCTGGCTAGCGCATCTGCATGGGGTGCAGGGGGTCGGAGGTTCGAATCCTCTCGTCCCGACCATTTTTGAGAGTGAAGCTCCTTCACGAGGTGAGGGAGCTTTTTTGTTGCGATGTGGGGACTTTTATCGAGTTTTATTGCCTCCTCTCTCCAAGTGTTCATTGGACTTGCCGCCGTCGCGTTTAATTTTCTCCCCTTACGTTATAATAACTTTTAGGAGCCTCCCTCATACTATGTAAAAAGGAGTGGAAAATCTATGTCCTTACCAAACTTACATGGCTTTACCGTCTCCGAGCTCTCCAGCGATCACGTCCTTTTGCTCAAAGCGGCCGCGCGTCGGGCTCGCTTGAACGCCCTTACCATGATCTCAGCTGCCAACAGCGGGCATCCGGGAGGAGCTTTTTCCAGCATGGAGCTCTTCCTTGCCGTCTACGGCGTCGCAGACCTCACGCCGCAAAATTGCGATGATTTTGATAGAGACTACGTCGTGGTCTCTCATGGACATACCTCCGCAGGTGTCTATGCAGCTCTGGCTGAGTGGGGTTTCTTTGACCCTGCAGAGGCGACAGCTCATTTCCGCCGTTGCGGCAGCCCCTATCAGGGTCACGTGGAACGGGACGTCAAGGGCGTTGACTGGGGTACTGGCAACCTGGGCCAAGGGCTTTCTGCCGGTGTCGGCTTTGCTCTGGCTCAAAGGGCACGAGGGCACGAGGGGAGAGTCTTTGTTTTGATGGGAGACGGCGGGCAGGTTAAGGGACAGCTTGCCGAGGCTCGACGCATGGCGGTCAAGGAAAAACTGACTGGTCTGATTGCCCTGATTGACTGGAACAACATTCAGATATCGGGCACGCTGGATGAAGTGATGCCTGCAAACCTCAAGGCGCTTTGGGAGGCTGACGGCTGGGAGGTCGTTGATTGTGATGGACATTGCTTCAGGGGCCTTTATGCTGCCCTCAAGGCTGCAGGGACGAAGGGAAAGCCGACGGTCCTGTTTTGCCGCACCGTGATGGGACACGAGGGTGGGGTGATGGAGGGGACCTGTGAATACCATGGAAAGGCTCTTCAGGGAGAAGCTTATGAACAGGTTGTCCGCTCTCTGGGAGGAGACCCCGATCTTCTGAAAGCGGCTCTGGAGCGTCGCAAGGGAGAGCTTCCTGTTGGCCGCCATGTCAAGCTCCTGACGCCCTCCCTCAATCTTGGCACCCCCTTTGACTATGAGGGTTCCAAAAGCGATAATCGCGGTGCTTTTGGCAAGGCGTTGGCCGACGTCGGACGCTTGAACCACAGTCAGCCGGGGAGAACGCCCCTTCTTGTCTTTGACTGTGATCTGGCTCCTTCCGTGATGACCGGTGAGTTTAAGAAGGCCTGCCCCGAAGGATTCATCCAATGCGGTATCCAGGAGCACTCCACAGCAACAGCCTCCGGAGCCGCTGCAGCTGGAGGGGTGGTCTCTCTCTGGGCTGGCTTCGGTGTCTTCGGCTTGGATGAGGTGTACAATCAACAGAGGCTGAACGACATCAATCTGGCAGGCAACAAAACGGTTCTGACCCACGTGGGGCTTGACGTGGGCGAGGATGGCAAGACACACCAATGTATTGACTACGTGGGCCTGATTCGGAATACCTTTGGCTGGAAGCTCGTCGTTCCAGCCGATCCCAACCAGACAGATAGAGCCACTCGCTGGATGCTCGAGACCCCAGGCTGCATCTGTCTTGCTATGGGGCGCAGCAAGGTACCGGTCCTGACTCTTTCCAGTGGAGGGAGTGCTTTTGGCGGGGGCTATCGGTTTGAATACGGCAAGGCAACAAAGCTGCGTCCCGGCAAGGACGGAACGATCTTTGCCCTTGGGAGCATGGCCCAGAAGGCTCTTGACGCTGAGGCCATCCTTGCACGTCAAGGGCTGGATGTTGCGGTCTGGAGCGTTTCCTGCCCCCTCGTCGTGGATAAAGAAGCTCTGAATGAAGCTTGCGCTTCTGGGGTTATCCTGACTGTGGAGGATCATAATGTCAACAGCGGGATGGGCTCAATCCTTGCTCTTGAGTTGGCGCGCCGCTCCAAAGCAGTGAAACTGCGTCTCATGGGCGTGAAGCAATATGGAGAATCCGGCGCTGCTTCTGAGGTCTATGCTGCGATGGGCTTGGATCCTCAGGGGATTGCAAACGCCTTTACTGGACTTGTCGACGCTTAAAGCCTCTAAAGACGCTTCTTTCGGGGCTCGGGAGTGTGTAATGCTTCACATCTGCTGTGCCCCAGACGCGACGGTGCCTCTTGTGGATTTAAAAGCGGAGGGCTGGAAGCCACACGGCTTTTTTTACGGTTCAAACATTCATCCTGAGGCTGAATACCGAAGACGTCTTGACGCTCTGATGAGGCTCCGGGAAAAGGAGTTTTTTCCTCTTAGGGTATCCTCCTACGAGCCTGAGGAGTGGTTCTCAGCGGTGGAGAGTTTTTTGGATGAACCCGAAGGGGGTGAGCGCTGCATAGCCTGTTTCTCGCTCCAGCTGACCGCAGCTGCCAGGTGCGCAGTGGAGCTGGGATGTTCTTGCCTTTGCACAACTTTGACCATTAGCCCACACAAGGACGTGCGCCGTATTGATTCTCTGGGGCAAGCACTCTGTCTCTCTTACGGCTTGAAATGGCTGGGCCGCGTCTGGCGTAAGAATGACGGATTCTTACGCTCTCTAAAAATGACTGAGGCCCTTGGACTTTACCGACAGAACTACTGTGGCTGTGCATGCAGCATGAGGACAGAAAAAGGTCGATGAGGGAGGGGGATGGGTTGAAGCGCTTGACGATCACGATCAGCAGGGAGTTTGGGAGCGGAGGACGTTTGATCGGGGAAAAACTGGCCAAACAGCTGAACTTTTCTTTTTTTGACCGTTCTCTGCTTTCGATGGCAGCAAAGGAGAGCGGGTTGGCTCCGTTTATCTTTGAAGGCGCGGAGGATGAGGCTGCTAATAAGCTCCTTTTCAACCTGGCGATTGGTGGCTATGTATCAACCGGGGGCTTTGCTCAGGCCAATATCCCCCTTTCCGATCAGGTTTTTTTAGCTCAGTCGGAGACGATCCTGCGCCTTGGGAAAGAAGGGGGCTGTGTGCTCATTGGTCGGTGTGGCAACTATGCTTTGAGGAAGGAGCTCAATTGCCTTAAGGTTTTTATCTATGCCCCTCTGGCGGAACGGGTGCGTCACGTTGCTGAAAGAGAGAAGATGTCCCTCTCCGAGGCAGAGGCTCTGGTTGGGAAAATGGACAAGGGGCGCACAAATTATTACGAGCATTACACGGACTGGAGATGGGGTGATGCCCGTTCGTATGACTTGGCCCTGGACTCCTTTGCCCTCGGATGGGATTTGTCTATCAAGTTGATCCAGACGGCGGCAGAAGCCTTGGCTGCAAAGCTATCCGTGCTCCATCAGAGGAGTCCAGAATAAAGACGGGGCTGTGCACAGGCAAACGCACAGCCCCGTCTCTTTATTCGTTTCTCCGGCTGCAAAGCTAGAAGGCCACACTTCGTTCGTCAATTTTTGCCGAGAGGGCCTTGACCTCTTCAGCGTCCGTCTCAAATCCAGCCCGCCCCATGAGCCCGTAGGTGTAGTTTTTGCCCTGTTCCACTCCGGGCTGATCGAAGGGGTCTATCTCCATGAGATAGCCTGTCAGAGCGGTGATGTATTCGTAAAACTGAATGAGCGCTCCTACCCGACGTGCGTCCAGGATTGGAATGGAAAGGGAGACGACAGGACGCTTCACTTTATGCAGAGCAGCAGCCGTCGCAGCTGCTTCGAAGTTGCGCAGTCCGTCCATGGATTTGCCGTAGAGGTAGGAGAGCTTTGCAAATGCTTTTTCAGGGGCTGCGGGCAGGGCGATGTCCTTTTGCCCCTGTTCAATCGTCAGGATGGTGTAAAATTTGTCATCAGGCCCCGAGGTGTAGAGCTGGATCTGTGAGTGCTGGTCAATAGCACCGAGAGCTCGTACGGGGGTTGAGCCCTTGCCCGCTTTGCCGAGAGACTCTCCCCAGAGCTGTGCAAACCACTCTCCAAAACGCTCCATAGCGTCGGAATAGGACATGAGGACGTTGATGTTGCGGCCCTTTTCCATGTGAAGGAAGTTGAGTCCTGCCAGGATCCAAGCCGGGTTTTCCAGGACGGTCCTGTATTTTTGAAGGTTCTCATCCAGGCTTGCCGCTCCTGCAAGGAGTGCCTGGCAGTCTATGCCCAAAGCCCACGCTGAAAGGAGTCCGACGCAGGTGAGCACTGAAAAACGTCCTCCGACATCTTCAGGAAGGACCAAACTTTTGCAGCCGGTCTCTTCAACAAAGGGACGGAGGATGCCTTTATCTTTGTCCGTGATGACGATGATGCGCTCTCTCGCTGCCACCTCGCCCAGGGTATCCCTGAGCTTTTCCCAGAAAAACAGGAAGTTTGCGGCTGTCTCTGCGGTGCTCCCGGACTTGCTCACAACGACGACAGCAACGCTCTCCGGGTTAATGAGCTCCCAAATCATCCTATTTTCTGCCGGGTCCACATTGTCAGCCATAAAGAAGCGGGGGGCATTGCGCTTGGCTGGGGAAAGCTCGTTCCAATAAGAGGGCAAAAGAGCGTTATGTAACATGAGGTTACCCAGGGAAGAGCCCCCGATCCCAACCTGCACAATGGACTCTCTTGTCGCCAGCCAGCGCGCCAGCGTCTGGATGTCGTCCACGTTGCGCTTGGGCAAGTTCATCCACCCAAAGCCCGATTTGCCGGCGGCCGCATTTTCCCTCAGCCAGGCATCTCCTGATTGAAGCCGTGGCGTAAGGCCCTCAAGGTCAGAAAAAGCAACACCGTGTTCTCCTTCCGTAAAGGCTGCGCCGTATGCAAGAGATAACAAAGACTTTTCGCTCACTGGAACCCCTCCTAAACGTGTGTTCCTCCAGGGCTATCTTAATAAGCCAGACTTGCTTGAGTTGAAGAGGCAACGCCATGGACAAAGACTATTTTCTCAGGAGTGATGGCATCTCATTCATGATCTTAGCATAAATTCTCCCTGAAAGTACAACAAAGGAAAGATGGCTTGAAAACTTGTCTTATTTGCTCAAAAGGTTTATTATAGTCAACAGGTGTGTGACAGCTATTATTTACGGCAGATAACTTCTTGAGACACTCCTTTTTAAGGGAAGAGATTTTTCTTTTTTATAAGGAAAGAGAATTAAAAGTAAAGGAGCTCTTGGTGCTAAAATTTCATTTAAAATTTAAATGTTCGCTTTTATGAGCATGTTTAAGATGTCCTAGGTGTCATTGCCATTAAAATCAAGCAGAGGGGGAAGTTTTTTGCATACGATCTTGGAGAAGAAACAGCTTTCTGCGGATGTGTTTTACTTCAGGGTGACTGCGCCGGAAATAGCTCGCAACAGAAAGGCGGGGCAGTTCATCCTCTTCCAACTGGACACGGATTACGGTGAGAGAGTTCCTTTGACCATTGCTGACGCCAACGCGGAAGAGGGTTGGATTGCTCTGGTGGTCCAGGCTGTGGGAGCCAGTACCTACAAGCTCTCGCTCTTGAATGAGGGGGATAAGGTTGCTGCTATCCTTGGCCCTCTGGGCAGTCCCACGAACATTTCAAAGGTGGGCACGGTGGTCTGTGTGGGGGGAGGCATCGGAATTGCGCCCTTGTATCCCATTGCCCAGGCCTACAAAAAAGCCGGCAATAAGGTTATCGCCATTATCGGAGCACGAAACAAGGAGCTCATCATTTTTGAAGATAAGATACGCGAAGTCGCTGATGAACTTATTGTCACCACAGATGATGGGTCGTACGGACGCAAGGCTCTGGTCACTGAGCCTCTCAAGGAACTCTGTGAAAGCGCGACTCCTCCTGACGAAGTCATAGCCATCGGCCCTCCTATCATGATGAAGTTCTGCGCTGCAACGACCCTTCCCTTTGGAATTCACACGATGGTCTCCTTGAACACCATTATGATCGACGGCACAGGCATGTGCGGGTGTTGCCGTGTGATAGTGGGGGGAGAGACTAAATTTGTCTGCGTCGATGGGCCTGAATTTGACGGACACAAGGTGGATTTTGACAATATGATGAAGCGTATGGGGGCCTTCAAAGAGAGGGAGCAGGAGGACAACCATAAGTGCCGTATAGGAAGGACAGTGGCTTGACCGTGGAGCATAAAACAAATGAGATGCTGATGAAAGAAGCGGAAGCCCTTTGGAGCGAGTTACAGGGCAAAACCTTGACTCCAAAAGATCGCGCTGGAATCCCTCTTCAGGATATGCCCTCTCGGGATCCTCAGAAGCGCGTCCGAGAGATGGATGAAGTGGCTCTTGGCTATACTGAGGCACAAGCTCGGGTGGAAGCGGAGCGTTGTCTGAATTGCAAAGGCGCCCCCTGTGTGAAGGGGTGCCCTGTCGCTGTCCCTATCCCGGAGTTCATCACCTGTATTCAGAAGGGGGACTTTAAAGCGGCTGTGGATGTCATCAAGCAGACCAATCTGCTGCCTGCCATCTGCGGACGTGTCTGTCCCCAGGAGAAGCAATGTCAGAGTTTCTGCACGGTCGGCAAGATGATGAAAGCTCCCGAGAAAGCTGTCGCTATCGGCCGTCTTGAGCGTTTTGTTGCGGATTGGGAGCGCGATAACGATAAGGTCACTGTCCCCCCCCCTGCACCCGACACAGGACGTAAGGTTGCTGTGATCGGCTCTGGCCCGGCAGGACTTACGGTGGCTGCCGACATCCGAAGGGCCGGACACGATGTTACGGTTTTTGAGGCCTTCCACAAAACGGGTGGCGTGATGGTGTACGGCATCCCCGAGTTTCGTCTGCCGAAGGCGATTGTTGCTGCCGAGGTGGACAATCTCAAAAGGATGGGCGTCAAGTTTAAGACCAACTTCCTGGTGGGGCGCACACAAACCTTGAGGCAGCTCCTGGACGAAGGGGGGTTTGACGCAGCCTTCATCGGAACGGGGGCAGGCCTTCCTAAGTTCATGGGTATTGAGGGCGAGAACTTAGTGGGTGTCTTCAGTGCCAACGAATACCTGACACGGGCAAACTTGATGAAGGCTTACGACGTGGAGCGTGCGGCGACGCCCTTTTACCCGGCCAAGCGCGTCGCGGTTATAGGAGGCGGAAACGTTGCGATGGACTCCGCACGCACGGGATACCGCCTGGGCGCGGAGAAGGTTTACTGTATCTACCGCCGTACTCGCGTTGAGATGCCAGCTCGTGCCGAAGAAGTAGCTCACGCAGAGGAAGAAGGCGTTGAGTTCTGCTTTCTCCAGAACCCCACAAGGATTTTAGGGGATGATAACGGCCGCGTCCGTGCCATTGAGGTGCTGGACTATGAGCTGGGAGAGCCGGATGAATCAGGGCGCCGCAGACCTGTTCCCAAGCCGGGGACGGAGCACGTGATTGAAGTGGACGCTGTGGTCGTTGCGCTTGGGAACGAGTCCAACCCACTTATCTCAAAAACCACCGAAGGCTTAGATATCACCAAGCGAGGCAACGTCATTGTGGATGAAGAACAGAAGACAAGCTTGCCGCGTATCTGGGCCGGAGGCGATATCGTTCTGGGGGCTGCAACGGTTATTTTGGCTATGGGCGAGGGACGCAAGGCAGCTGCTAGCATGAATGAATACCTGGCAAGCCTGGGAGACAAAAAATAGCGTTTTACCAGCCTGAACTTCTTCTGAGAACAGGACATCCTGGAAAGGTCGGGTTTTTACCCGACCTTTTTTTATTTCTTTTAAGGTAAAATGGGAAATTAGCAAGATACAGACGCAAGTCTTGCCACTGTCCATAAAGATTTTGCGCGAAAGAAGCGCAGAGGGGAGAAACATTTATGAAATTAGCTGCTCGTTATCAGAATCTACGTCCTTCTGGGATGGTGCGCATGTTCCAGGCTATAGAAAAGATGGAGGGAGTCCTGAACCTCAGCATCGGAGAGCCTGATTTTGATACAGAGCCGGACATTATAGATACTGCCGCTGCCGCTGCGCATGCGGGCTTCACACATTATCCCCCTCTTCAGGGTTTTCGGGACACGCAGGAAGCTGTCTGTCGTTATTGGGAGCGACATCACAACCTCTCCTCCCATCCCGAGGAGGTTTATATGGCTGTGGGGGGCGTCCAGGTGGCACATTTGGCCTTAGCTGCTCTCTTGGAGCCGGGGGATGAAGTACTGCTTCTGGAACCCTACTTTCCTCCTTATGCGGCCCAGGTGGTGGGCAACGGTGGGGTCCCTAAACCTGTCCCGACAAAGGAAGAGAACGGTTTTGCTCCGGAGTTGGAGGATATGGAGAGAGTTGTGAGCTCCAGGACAAAAGTTCTGATCCTGAACTCTCCCGGAAACCCCTCCGGGAGAGTGATGACGAGAGCTTGCCTTGAGGAGATTGCAAACTTTGTTGAAAAACACGACCTCTTTGTCCTGAGCGATGAAATTTATGAAGCTCTGGTCTATCAAGGCAAACATATTCCCTTTGCGACGCTTCCGGGAATGAGGGAGAGAACTCTGACGATGGGAGGGCTTTCTAAAAGCCACTGTATGACCGGATGGCGCGTGGGATTCGGCATTGGACCGGAGCCTTTGACGCGTGTGATGACTCTCATCTCATCCCACCAAACTTATGGACTGAACACCCTGGCTCAGAAGGCGACGACCTATGCTCTAGACTCTCAGGATGAGAAGCTGGATGCGCGCCGCGGCATCTTTGGCTCTCGCATGAAAGCGACAGCTGACCGTCTGAACGCCATGAAGGGCGTCAGCTGTGCTGCCGTCGAGGGCGCCTTTTATCTTTTCCCCAATATCAAAGAGACGGGCATGAGCAGCGAGGATTTCGCCTGGAAGCTTCTGGAGTCTGCTCATGTTGCGGTGTTGCCTGGGAGCGCCTTTGGCCTCAGCGGTGAAGGGCATCTGCGTATCGCCTGCACTCAGTCTGAGGATACTTTGATGAAGGCTATGGATGCGATGGAGGCGTTTGTCGGAGGAAAGAAGTGACGAGCCAGGTCTCCCCGGAACTTTTAGCTCCTGCCCAGGAATGCTCTGAGAAGCTTCCGGGAGCTCATTTCCGGCTGAGCATGGGAAGGGTGGAGGGGTGGGGATAACGTCCTTCGGCACTCCCCGGATTTCCTGGCTGACGAGTCTGGACTTTACATGGAAGTGCAGGGTTGCTTGCCCTTGCCTTGGATTCCTTGTGAAGAAGGGTTTAAAAGCAGGATGAAAGTTTTGGCGTCATCACGAGATTCAGGGGAAAGAAGGTCGAGTTTGAAATGTTGACTCCGTCCCTTCAAGAAAAATATCTGTTGGACCATCTACCGAACGGGGTTTATTATGTGGATGGTGCCGACGATCGTTATGTTATCACCTACTGGAACAAAGCAGCCGAGGACGCTTTGGGCTACACGGCGGAAGAAGCCCTGGGGATGCCATGTCGGGCTTTGATGGGCGAGTCACGACTGGCCTCAGGTTATCTTTGCAACGCTCTTTGCCCGTTAAGCAGGCTGAACGAGGACTGGAAGGACAAGAAGTTCGTGCCGGTAGTGACTCAATTACTTCATAAAAACGGGCATAAACTTCCCATTCAGATCCGTTGCTTCCCCTTACTTTCAGAAGAGGGCAGCCTTGCCGGAGCTGCTGTTTTTCTGGAGCCCCTTATCCCTCATGAAGATATGGCGCGTTGTTTTATGGAGCTGGAACACATTGCCTACCAGGATGCCTTGACGGAGCTTCCCAATCGTCGTTACCTTGATGAGAAGCTTAAGGAATGGATGTCGGACTGGTACCAAAAAAAATGGCGTTTTGCTGTTCTGATGGGAGATATTGACTTTTTTAAAAAGGTCAACGACACGCATGGGCATGATATGGGTGACATTGTGCTGAAGCAGGTCGCCACTTTGCTTCGCTCATCTCTGCGATATTCAGATCTGGTGGGGCGCTGGGGAGGGGAGGAGTTTTTGATCTTGATGCGAAACATTTCCCCCAAAAAGCTATTTCAGCGTATGGAGGATACCAGAAAGAAGATCGAGAAGAGCGTGTTGGGCTCCGCAGATGTTCCGGTTCGAATCACAATTTCCTTCGGTGGCGCCCTCTCTCGCCCTGGGGAAACGGTGAGCTCTATTCTTGCTCGCGTGGATGAGTGCCTTTATCGCAGCAAGACGACGGGGCGCAATCGTGTGACCTTGGACGTCACATGAGCTCTGAAGCCTCTGGAGAAGAGGCAATAGATTTGGCGCGACGCTAGCGCGATACGAGATAAGGATGGTGGTGCAGATATGTTTAGAAAGCGTTTTTTGATGGGAGCAGCAGCGTTTCTTTTCATCCTCCTCCTGGGGGAGGATGCTTTTTCCGCATCCGGGACGAGTTTTCTCCACACGGCACATTTTGGCACTCCGGCAGAGGTGCGCGCAGCTCTGAAGAAAGGGGCGAACATTAACGTCAGGCGTGATAACGGCTCTACGCCACTGGTGGAGTCAGTCTTCAATAAGCATGTGGACGTGTTCTTTCTGCTTCTTGATCAGGGAGCGGACATTCATGCACGCGATCGGGATGGCGCGACCCCTTTGTTGATCGTGGCGCTTTATGGAAAGCAGTTGGAGCGCCAACTTGAAGCTCTGCTTGACGCAGGAGCAGAGATTGACGCTCAGGCTGATGATGGATGTACGGCTTTGATTTATCTGGCCAAAAAATCCCATATCCACCCTGACCCCTCAGATGCCATTGAATTGCTGCTCGATAGGGGAGCAGATCCCAAAATCCAGGATAAGACAGGCCGGACGGCGTTTGAATACGCTCTGCACAACAGCGGTTTGAGGGATACAAAAGCCCTGGAGAGGCTTCGCAAGGGCTCTTAAGCCGGGGAAAAGAAGGTCCGGGCCTGAAGGTTCGGACCTTAACTTTTGCGCTTGTGTCAGGAGAGCAAACCTGCTTGAATGAGCCCGGCCTCAATCTCGTGTTCATCCGCAAAACAGCCGCATTCTCCCAGACGGACGGTCGGCTTGGTCTTGCCGTGAAAGTCACTCCCGCAGACGATCATCAAGTTCAGCGCCCTCCCTTTTTGATAAAAATATTCGGACTCGGAGCGCTGATGGTAGTTGCTGAAGGCTTCAATGCCATCCAGGCCGAACGGGACTATTTGGTCCAATATCTCCCAACGCCCCCTCAAATTGTTGCCAGGATGCGCCAGCACGGCCTTACCTCCATTGCTATGGATAATAGCAAGGCACTCTTCAAAAGAAGGGTAATAGATCTTGGTATGGCAGGGTTTGCCTTGCGCATAATAATCCCAGCTGAAGTTGAGGAGAGGATTATCGCCTCGGGGCCCGTCGGGCCGATAAGGCTTCAGAATTTCGCTGTCGTGATATTCCTCCCGGGCCAGCAAGACCTCAGCGAACATTTCGCCAGTCCAGGCGTCTTTGCAGTAAGGGCGGGCCGAGCTCAGGGCATGAAGTTCTGATTCGTCGATGTCAAAGCCGAGCTGACGAGTCAGCCTCAGTCGCTCCTGAGAAGCTGTGGCTTCCTGAGCGGTCACGTTCTCTTCCACTTTCTGGAAGTCGGGGCTTCGATAATTGATACCATAGCCCAGGATGTGTAGATTGAGCCCTTTATAGACGCAGTCCATTTCGATGGCCGGTATGTAATGGATTCCGTGCAATGCAGCCTCTTGGCTTGCTTCTTCGTTGGCGCGTGCAGAGTTATGATCCGAAACGGCCATTATCCGAATCCCGGCTTTGGAGCAGCGATGAACCAGTTCGATTGGGGAGAACTCCCCATCATCGCTATAATAACTGTGCATGTGCAGATCAATTGAGATCATGGGCATCCCTCCGAAATACTGCACCATTATAACTCAGGAAGAGGCATGATGCTTAGGGGAGCTCACATAGAAAGAAGGGATGATGATTGAAAACCGCTCGATTTATTCTGCTTCTGGCGCTTTCTCTCGTTTTTTTGTCTCTGGGGCTGCGATTTATCTTTCCCCTCCTGGCTTTTTATCCCACGCGAGACGTTCGCATGACGCCTGAAGTGCTGGGATTGGATTATGAAGACGTCACTCTCACAACGTCGGACGGGCTGAATCTGCATGGGTGGTACCTGCCTGTCTCCACGCCGCGCGCGACGCTTTTGTTCTGTCATGGCAATGGAGGCAACATTGGGGATCGCCTGGAATCGCTCAGGATATTTCATCAGCTGGGAGTGTCCATCCTGATTTTTGACTATAGAGGCTATGGAAAGAGTGATGGTAAGCCCACGCCTGAGGGCACGGCGCTGGATGCCGAGGCAGCCTGGAATTGGCTGCTGGAGGAGAAAAACGTTCTCCCAAACGACATAATTGTCTTTGGCCGCTCTCTGGGAGGCGCGGTGGCGTTGGAACTGATGCGACATAAAAAGCCTCGCGTTGCGATCCTGGAATCGACTTTTGCCTCTCCTTTCGGAGTTTTGAGGATTGATTTTCTGGTCCCGTTCCTGAGACTGGTTATAGGCGATGTCTGGAACTCTAAAGAAGCAGCGCAATCTCTTAGGACCCCTGTCCTGTGTCTTCACAGCCCAGATGACGATATCGTTCCCTATCGTGAAGGAGTGAGGCTCTACGAAGCTTTGGCTGGAGAAAAGGAGTTCATTGAACTCCAGGGGGATCATAACACGGGGTTTCTGTACTCAATGCCCTCCTACAAGCTTGCTCTTGAGGCCTTTTTAACTCGGCATTTTGGCATGTGGCCTCGCTGAGGACAAACGCGCTCTCTTAGGTACCAACAAAATCATGTGCTTTTCAGGTGGATTAGATAAATTAAAACAGGAGGTTCCGAGAATGAAAAAATTTAACGCTGATAAACAGCCCTTACAGACACGCCAAGTGGTTCTCTGCCAAGTATTTGCTCGGGCAATCAGCCCTTCTGGAGGGCACTTTTAATGCGTTGCCACAGCTCTCATTATTCATCAGTCTGAGCGACGGACGGCATCGTTCACGCGTTTGCAGTAAAACTTGTCAGCTTGGAGTGTTCTATAAACACTTTCGATGAGCTTACGTTTCGGTTCTCTGCTAACGGTAGAAGAGCTGTGTTTCATCTTCATAGCTATAGTTTGCACACTAAACCCTTGTGGATGAAGACACCGTATACTTTCTCGCTCTTTTGTTTCTGCGCCGTTAAACGTCGAGGTAGGAGCGAAGTAGCTCCGCGTACTCCCTATCCGTGCCGATCAGTTTTTCCGTGTACAGCGGGACGCCTTGGGGATTGGAAAAGAGCGGTTCAAGCTCCAAAAAGGCCGAGCGTATCTCCTCTGCAAGCGAGGCAGGGAAGGACAGGAGGCGGCTGACGGGGTTAGCGGGCGCAGCCAGGAAAGGCTTATCCAAAACCGGCAAAGTCGGGAGCCTGCGGTGCATTCGTTCTTCGTGAAGCAGGCTTCGACAACTATACCTGTGGCATCGTCGATGTAGGCGATGTAGGCATGGAGGGTGGCTTGCCGAACCACTCGAACATCGAGGCGTCAGTCTGCCACAGCATGCCCGCAGCCTCCTTCCGCGGGCGGGGCCGGTGAAGTTTTGCTCTGCGTCTAACGCTTTTCTTGCTTTTGAAGCCCTCAGCCGTCAGAATACGGGCAACGCTTGAGCGGCTGATGTCTATTCCTCCGAACTCCTTCAAGCTGTCGGTGAAATGTGAGAAGTTGAAATCATGATACTTTTCCTGATAAAGACTGACGACCCTATGGCGTATCTGTTCTTCTATCCTGTGCCTGGGAGGTCTGTTCCGATTGCCGTGAATGAGAGCCACTTCGCCCTAGCCAAGTATTTTTTCTTGAGTCTGATAATCTGCCTCCGACAGAGACCCAGAGCCTCCGCAGCCTCTTGGTTGGTCAGCTTCCCATTGACCAATAACTCCATGACCTTAATGCGCTTGATTTCTTTTTGCGACAATGCCACTCTCTCCTACCTCATGCCCAGTATTATCCCAAGCCTTATCGGGGGGGTGACATTATCACTGACCAGTTATAGGGTGGACCGGAGGACGAAGTCCATAGGTTTAGCTACGCTACAATTATCACAGAACAACGACAAAATTGAAAAATGGAGATGTCAATAGCCAGAGAAAATGTCACCCCTAATTGTTCAGATAAAATGTCACTCCTAAGTGCTCAAAGGGAACGCAGCTCCCGAGTCCTGATACTTGTTGGTAACGTAGGGGTGTTCCTTGAAG
>JAAYOR010000124.1 GCA_012520235.1 Fretibacterium sp. | reverse complement strand
TCCTGAGAACGACTTATTTTTTACAAAGAGCTATCGAGTAGATAAAATTATATTGGAATTCATAATAACATTTCAATAGCCTTTCGTAAAGTGTTTTTACATTTACTAAACGTCGTTATCTTGCGTGCAGAAGGGCTGCACCTCAGCTTCTTGACCTTTTAATCATACTCACAAACTAAACCCTTGTCCCCTAGTACACAAGAGGAAGCACCTTAAAGAAACACCTATGCGCCAGCCTGAAGAGCGCATAGGTGTCCGTGGCTTTAAAAGCTCTGTCGATTGAAAACAGCGCGAAACGACTAAATCAACGGTTCGCCAAGGCTTTGGAATCGTCGAGATTGAAGATCCCGACCAACTTCTGAAGGGTCTCGGCAGTCTCCGCCATCTTCTGAGCTTCCGTGGCGATGGACTCCGCAGCCTTGGTGGTCTCCTGAGTGGAGGTATAAATGGCCTTGGCGGAGGACATAACCTCGACGTTAGAGGCCGTCACATCCTTCATGGCGCTCTCCATTTCAGCTGAGGAGGCCGCTTGCTCCTCCGAGACCGCGGCGATGTTCTGAATGGCCTCGTTCAATCTGACCATCGCTGACATCGCGTCCTGCAGACCGTGGTTGGCCGTCTCCGCCTTGCTCACCACATCATGCAGGATAGTGACAGTCTGGTCGGTAGCTTCAAGCGAGTCGGCTGAATGCCTCTCAAGACCATCAATCAGGTTGTTGACCTCGGAAGCCGCCTTAGCGGACTCCTCAGCGAGCTTGCGGACTTCCTCAGCCACGACGGCAAACCCACGGCCCGCCTCGCCGGCTCGTGCCGCCTCAATGGCAGCATTCAGAGCCAAAAGGTTCGTCTGATCCGCGATGGAGGTGATAACATTCACAAAGCTCGAGATAGCACTGACGGACTCCGAGAGCTCCTGAATCTTGCCCATGGTCTCCCTGGACTTGCCCTCTGCGTCTTGCATACCGCGAACGACAGCGCCCATTTCCTCCACTGCGTGCCCGGTGGCCACGTTGACCTGAGACGCCTGCTCCGCGCCCTCGGTGGAGGCATCTGCGTTAGTTTGAGCGCCGGAAGCTATTTCACCGATGGAGACGTTGGTCTCCTCCAAGGCATCCGAGGCATCGCCCATCACGCCCTGCACTCGCTCAAGCGAGGCAGCGACCTCCTCCATGGAGGCTAGGGTCTCCTGGGACAGAGCTGCCAGGGTCTCGGCCTGGTGCGAGGTGGTCTCAGACTCAAGTTGAATCTTGATCAGAACTCCACCTACTGATTCAAGCATGGTGTTAAGAGATTGTGAGATGGCGGCCAGCTCATCTTTGCCACTAGCGTCGTAGCGTGCTGCCAAGTTACCGGCTCCATGTAAGTCCGTGGTGGTTCTCATATTGTTGATGGAACGGCTGATCCCCCTTATGACGGCAAAGAGCAGAGTGCCGATGATCAAAAAGGCTAGGGCAGCCACGATGACTAAGAGGCTGGTGAGGGAGCGTATCATACCGGTGAGCACCGCAACCGGGAAGTAAACAAAGATGTAATAACCATGACCGATGGGAGTGAAAAAGACGCGCCGCTCCTCCCCATTTACCGTGTAGTCGGCAACCCCCGTCTCGCCCTCCAGCATGCGGCGCGCAAAGGCCTTTATAGAGTCGTTGAATTCGCTGCCGGTCAGCAGGTTGGCCTTTAAAGCATAGTCCGGGTTGGAGTGAGCGGCGAGCAGGCCATCTTGCAAGACCAAGGCACCGTGACCCTGCTGCATGATCTTGGAATTCACAACAAAGTTGAAAAGGTCCGAGATATCAACGTCCGAAGCCAGAACTCCAAACATTTTTCCGTGCCTGTCGTAAAGGGCTTGAGAAACTGTGATGAGGGTCTGCTTTGTGCGGACGTCGGTATAGGGCGTAGAAAAGACGGGCACTCCCTTGGGGACCTTCACAGCCGCCAGATACCAGGGGCGCTGCCGCGCATCGAAATCGCTGGGAGGTACCCAGCCGCTGGCATTGATGATTTTTTTCTCATCATGGTAGCTCAGGTGGATGTCCACCATGCCATTTTTTGCGTTTCGCTCAAAAAAGACCTTGGCCAGCTTTTCAATGTCCTCATCCGCTCCCGTCCCGTCAGCCTCATGCTCATCAAATTCGTGCTCAAAAACCGCCACAAAACCGGAGAACGCAGTATCTACTTTCTCCATGCGCTCTTTGAAAGAGTCCGCCGTCTTGACGATAGAGTCCATTCCGGCCCTGTCAAGAAAATCGTTCATGTACGAATTCACCTGTACATAGGTAATCCCTGTCATCAGAAGGATCAACAGAAAAACAGCCCCGGAAACTACCCGTAACTTTGCTTTAATAGTCATTTTTTTCTCCTTGCAATCAATCTTGAGAGCGGCTCGTTTTTAGAAAAACACCATGTTGCACTGTAAAATTACATTGAAGATTATACTAACATCTCAATACCCTTCAGTAAAGGTGCAAAGGTGCTTTTGATATTTCCAAGCCGCAGGTAAATTTTAAAACTCCTTTGGTGCAGGGGGAGTTATAATTTTTTTCACCTGATAAGTGAAAAAAGAACGCGAGATCTCCACAGAGCCCCAGCAGCTCCGAAAGGGTAAAAAGTAAAAAAGAATACCTCGCAGGGACTGCTTGAAAAGACAGAGGTATGCTTTCCTGTGGATTTGGGAATTTTGAAATTCCTTGACAGAGTTTGCAACGAAGGTATAATGACAAAGTTCAAGTGAAGCGGAGAAGTGGCCGAGTGGTCGAAGGCGGTTGACTCGAAATCAACTGAGCGGCTTGCTGCTCCGTGAGTTCGAATCTCACCTTCTCCGCCAGAACCTAAAGCAGCAAAGGTTAAAAATACTTAAAACCCCGCTCAAAAGCGGGGTTTTGCTTTTTTCACCCCCAAAATAGCACCTAACAAAGTAGGGTATAATATTTGAAAACCTCAGAAACAAGCGGAGTCCTGCCCTTGAAATTTACGACCCAAGAGATGACAGAAGATGACAGAAAACGATGTGATCACCGTGCCTCAGACCACAGAAAGGGAAAATCTGGAAAGAGAGATTGAGCTGCTGACGAGACAGGAGCTTGTCGAACTTACTCGCTACGCGGGGTATCTGCGTTACTCCCGAGCGCAGAAGGATGATGACTGGGCGGATGCTCCCCTGACCGTGGAGGAGGAAAAGGCGTTTGAGGCTGGACGAACAAACCTCGAACGGGGCGACTATCTGACGCTGGAGGAGTTCCGTAAACAGGTAGCTGCACTGTGAGCTGGACGGTAAAGGTCGACAAGGCAGTGGTCCGTCGTCTGCAACGTATTCCCGAGCCCGAAAGAGGACGCCTGGCTGAGGCTATTTTCTCTTTGGAGAAAGGCCTGAAGGTCAAGACATCCGCCGTTTGACGGGTCGTGATGGATACCGACTTCGTGTGGGTGGGTGGCGCGTGTTGCTAGACATTGACTTTGAGGAGACGCGTATCTCCATTTACGATATAGGCTCTCGCGGCGATATTTATAAATAGGGACTGAAGCGCAGGGGGAAGACTGAGAGGTTGTAGTGTAACTTACATTTTTCGGAGGTGTTAAGCAATGAGGTCTTCTGTTTTAAGGAAATGTGTTGCGGTTATGGTTGGGGTCTTCATACTCGGTGGGGTGGCGCTGGCTGCGGAAGGTCTTGACACAGAACTCTTGGAGCTGTTGCAAAATGATCCCGATCCAAAAGAGGTTGAGGCCCTGCTCGAAGCCGGTGCAGATGTCAATGCAGAAGATGGTATGTACATGACACCACTCATGCTTGCGGCATCATGGTGTAAATCCAACTCCGAGGTGCTGAGAATCCTGATTAACGCTGGTGCTGATGTCAATGCACGAGCTGGGAATGGCGCGACAGCACTCATATGGGCGGCGAGGTACAATCCTAACCCAGAAGCAATAACAATTCTCCTGGACGCTGGAGCGGACGCTAAAGAAACAGATGTCTACTCAGACGATGCACTACATTATGCAAAAAATAATAAGGCACTTGAGGGTACCGACGCTCTTCGGCGGCTGGAAGAAGCAAGTCGCTGAAACAAAATAAGCTGGCGCATAATACCAACCGGAGAAGAAAAAAGCGGGGTCTCGCCCCGCTTTAGTTTATGACATCTCCTATAAGCCCTATAGGGATGTGTCCCTATAACCCCCGGTCGGTCTCGGAGCCAGCAATGGCCCAGGACGCGGGGTTTTTGCTTCCTAACTCTCAATAGCACCTAGCACGATAGAGTATAATATGGATGTACTTTGTACTCTATTTTGATTTTGTCCCGGAGCATTTCCGGGACATATAAATGATTGTGGTAAGAAAAACTGTGCCACTATCTGAACTGAGCCTGAAAAATCTTAAGCCCGAAATAAACGATACTTGGTTTAAGATGATCAGGGGGGTATATATTAAGGGCAACCCTACGGGGCGAAGATTTAAGAGGGGGTGAGGCGGAAGAGAGGTAATTGTGTGGAGAATTTTTTTGTGGGGCAGGATATAAAATGAATTAGTTTCTTCATCAGGATGGAGGGTGCATCATGAAAAAGCGGGTCTTATTGTTAATATCCCTTTTTTGTTTATTCTATGTTAACAAGGTTGACGCTGTCGAAAACATTGACATGTCCATTCAGGAGCTTGTTCTTCAGAGGGAAGGAGAAGCACGAGTTTATACCAATAGTTTTTCTGACGATAAAATCATCGTACAATTAAGTTTAGAATACTTTTCCATTGTG
>JAAYOR010000123.1 GCA_012520235.1 Fretibacterium sp. | reverse complement strand
TCTCCGAAAAAGCCCGATAACCCCGATAACAATAATGTCGTGATGAAGTCGTCCCCTCTTTTCTTTATATTTTACTATAAGACCATGAAATAAGAAACTTCCTCGTCCGACAAAAAAATTTCCACCTGTGATATTCAGTAAAAATGCGGGGTTCGCCGCAATATTCCCCCTTCATGAAACTCATCCTCCTGGACTATAATTAGGGACATGGGAGGTATCGGACGGACAGCGACCTGAGGCGTCCTTTTCGGGTCAAAAGTCCCAGGTTCCCAAAAAAGAAAGAGAGGTTGCAAGGATGAAAGCAAAGCGTTTGTGGGCGGTTTTTCTGGCAGTCGTCTGCCTTCTGGTCTCAAGCCAGGCGGCGATGGCCGCATCAGTGACGAACGGAGACGACAGCGGACCCGGCTCCCTGAGAGACGCCATCGCGTCAGCGTCGGACGGCGACACCATAACGGTGGACAGCAGAGTGAAGACCATCAACCTTAAGAGCTCCATAGAGATCTCGACAAACCTTGAGGTTCGAACCTCCGGCCTCAATATCGTCGGAGTACGGGCCGACCGTCTTTTCACCGTGAAGTCCAGTGTCAGGTTTAGAAATATAACCTTTACCGGAGGCAAGGCATTCTACGCCAACGGCGGCGCGGTGAACGTCGAGGGCCCGTACGCCAAGGCGGACTTCGTCAACTGCACCTTTTTTAATAACGATGCGGGAGAGAACGGCGGCGCGGTCTGCGTCAACAGCATGCACCATGATGCCACCACCTTCCTCAACTGCACCCTGGCGAAGAACAGCGCCACAAAGGGTAATGGCCTGGCCGTGCTGCGAGGCAACGTCAGCCTATCCGCCTGCATCGTCACAGGCAATGAACCACTAACCCACATACCGGGCGCTGCGTATTTCGATGTCTACGTAACGGCCCCCGGCATCATCAACGCGGGACGCTACAACGTCATCAACAAGACCAATGCCGCTGGCTCCTTTCTCCTCACTGACGGCAATCACCTCAACGTCACCCCAGAGAGGGTGTTCTCTGAGCTCAAGCTGACGGAAATAAAAGGCGTGAACGTGAAGGTCCTGAAGCTGCTTGACTCCAAAAACAACCTCGCTCTCGACCTAATCCCAGACAACCCAAGCTCGGCCCAGTGGCTTCCGGAGGACGACCAGGTTGGAACAAAACGTCCTCAGATGGGGGCTTATGACGCTGGTTCCTTTGAGCTAGCCCCCGCGACTCCAGGCCCGGGACCCTCAGGTGAGGGCAGCGGTGAGGGCAGCGGTGAGGGCAGCGGCGGGGGCTGCAACTCAGGGCTTGCAGGCCTGGCCCTGCTCTCCCTGCTCCCCCTGGTCCTGCGCAGAAAAGACTAAGGTGACGTCTGCCTGACATCACCCGCATTCATTAAAAAGAGCGGCTCCTTCGGGGCCGCTCTTTTGATGTGCCTTAAACTTAAAAAAGTGACAAGACAAGAGGCGCTTAAATCGCTCCTCTGCTCAGGCCCTGCCGCGGGGCCTGGAGGCGCGGTCGCGGTTTCCCCTGCGCTCGCGGCCCTCTCTGGGTTTGGAGAAACGCGGCGTCTCGCCCTCCTCGGGATAAAGGCCCCAGCGGGCCAGAACGCTGCGCCCCTGCTCCAGGCGGGACAGGGCCAGGGGCAGGAGTTCCACCATCACGTGGTCCCCCTTCAGCCGGATGGCCCCCACCTCGCAGCGCTCCACCTTCAGAGCCGTACAGAGCGCGTTGAGCACACGCCCGACGTCGCTGACACTGCCCTGGCTGCTGCGCAGGCGCGTCATGGTCCCCTTGGGACGCCGTGCCCCGCGCGCCCGGCCTGAAGAAGGATACTCCGAACGCGACGCGCTGCGCTTGCGGCGCTCCCGTTCGCGCTCAAGGTCCGAGCTGAGGTTGTAGCCCTTAGCCGTCCGAGAGTTCAGGGCGCTCAGGAGCTTGGCCACCAAGACCTTGGGGTCGGCCCGCTCCAGCAGGTCCTCCGCCCACTCCAGGTAGGGTGCAACCCCATCGGAACCGGGCTCGTCAGAGAGCAGCTTCTCCTCCGCGACCTCCCTCTGAACGGCCTGAATCCGGTCCGGGTCCGGGACGTCATGCCATTCGACCTCCATCTGGGTGGTCCGCAGCATGGCGCGGAAACGCCCCACTTCGACAGGAGAGAGCAGGATGAGGTTCGTGCCCTCGTTGCCCGCCCTGCCGGTCCGGCCACTGCGATGGACAAACGTCTCGCAATCGTCCGGAAGCCCCAGCTGGATGACATGGGTGACCCCCTCCACGTCCAGGCCCCTTGCGGCGACGTTCGTAGCCACCAGACAGGGCATGGAGCCGGACTTGAAGGATGCCAGCACGGCGTTGCGCTCCCTCTGCGTCATCTCCCCGTGCAGCGCGGCCGCGTTGAAGCCCTCGTCCTGAAGGCGCTGCGCTATCTCAATGGACTCAAGGCGCGTGTGGCAAAAGACCAGGCTACGCCTGGGGTGTTCCCACAGGAGGATGTTGACCAGCCCCTCAAAGCGCCGCCGCGAGGGTATCTGATACACCCGATGGACGATGTCCTCATGCTGTTCCCCCTCCTCCACGAGGGAGAGGGTGAGAGGGGCCTCAAGGTACCGGGCGGCCAGGGTCCGCACCTCGGGCGGCATGGTGGCCGAGAAAAGCCAGGTACACCGGTCCTCCGGCAAGGCGTCCAGGATGCTCTCCAGCTCTTCGCGGAAACCCATGTCCAGCATCAGGTCCCCTTCGTCCAACACGACGCACCGGATGTTCTCCGTCCTCAGACTGCGCCGCTCGATGTGGTCCCGTGTACGGCCAGGCGTCCCCACCACTATGGCCGCCCCTTCCCTCAGAGCCCTGAGCTGCGGGGACATCTCCAGACCTCCGACGAGGGAGACCACGGAAACATCCAGGAAGCGCGTCAGCCACTCCGCCTCGCGCGCCGTCTGCTGCGCCAGCTCGCGCGTCGGAGCCAGGACCAGAAGGCAAGGAGAACGCTCGGAGAGGCGCATATCCTGCAAGAGAGGCAGCAGGAACGCCAGAGTCTTGCCCGAGCCCGTCCGTGCCCTCACGATGAGGTCGCGATCCTGCCAGTCCGAGGAGAGCACCTTGCGCTGAACGGGGGTCGGCGTTTCAAAACCCTTCCGGGAGATGGCACGGACCAACTCGTCCCTCAGCCCATAGGAGTCAAAACCCTCTTCCTGCTCACAATCGGCCTCACAGGGACAGGCCTCCGGTTCCTCGCATTCATCCTTGATCACTTCGTCTCTCTTCACCAAATCGCTCTTTAAAAAACTCATGTTGCTGTTGCAGACCTCCAGTTCAATCTACTTTATTTATATTTCAAAACTTCAATTTTGAAAATTTATGTTTCCAAGTATATGTTTTCGAGTACAAGAAATCTACCTAAAAAAGGAGGAAGCCCCACGGGTCTTCCTCCTGCTCATCCATCTTTCGAGACTTTCCCTCAGCTCTTTCCCGAGCTTTTCCAAAGTCTTTGATTTTGATTGAGTTGTCACGAACCGCTCTTTTTATTATGACGGAATCGGTCCTCCTGTCAAGAGCCTTCGAGCGGCCAGGGGACGCTTTTTAAAAAACTCAGGGGTGAGGGAAGCGGACCCCAGGTTCGTCCCAGAAGGGGCAGTAAAGACGCAAATGCGTGACGTCGGCCAGAGCTGCGTCCTGTTTTCCGGAGACGGAGGGCAAGTGGGTCCAGGGCCCGCCTTCATGCCGGCAGAGGACGAGAGGCCTGCGGCCGTAGGTGCTCCACAGGTCCGCCAGACGGTCGTCCAGCTGGACGCCGGGCACCAGGGTCCCACTGAACAGCGGCCCGGTCCCCTCCAGAGGGGGACGTCCCGGCAGAGGCGCCAGGATCATCCACTGCGTGAGCTTCCAGGCGTTGGCCATCTCCTTTGACGTGAGGGCGTGGAGCAGCGGCATTATCTGAATGCCCCCCACCTGTCCGCGCGGCGAGGTGGAGACGTCAATGACGCCGGAGTGAGAGGCGCGCACCCGGCCTATCCCTTGGAACTCCGTACCGCCAAAGCGCCCCACACCCCCGATGGGCCGGACGACGCGGGCCGCTGTCCGAGGCCCGTCCTTTGTCCAGGCTATGACCCGGCCGCCGGGACGGTTTTCAATGTCTATCATCCACGTGTCGGGACTGCCCGGAAGGGCGGAACGGATCACCAGAGTCTCGCCCTCAGCAGGGAGCCCGTCCAGAGGCCGGCGCGTTCCGCTTGGGTCCTCCAGGAAGACCGGTGAGCCTGTGAGAGGAGCAAGGCCCCCGAACAGTCCCGTCCCGGCCGGATGATCGATGGCAAAGAACGCCCCGGCCTTTGCGGCAGGAGCCAGGGTGATCGACGGGACCAGACTGAGGATCCGCCCCCGCTCCTGCTCAACATCCAACAGGATGTGAATGGCGTTGACCGCCGTCGCGCAGACCGCCCCGGGGACACCCCACTTGCTGGCTGTGTAGGCCGGCCAGTTGGTCTTGACCGGAATCGCCCGGATCACGCCCAACGATCTCTCGGTCCCATCCGGCATCACAGCCCTGGCCTCCGCCCCAACCGAGACGGGGATGCGCAGCTCCAGCACACGCTCCTCGCCCAAGGCCGGTGACACAAGGAGAAGAACGCTCAGAAAGACCAGAACAAAGCAGACTTTATCAAGTTTTATCAATATTTTCATCTTCAGCATGAGAGGCCCTCCCTTACTCAGAGTTCAAATATCCATAAAGGCAGGAACAGCCCCGGCCTCCGCTCAAAGGGCCGGAAGAGGCGCCCACCAGACGGCCCAGACGTTGCAGACGGCGTGGTAGATGATGGAGGGCAGGACAGAGCCGTGCCGATGACGCAACAGGGCCATGACAAGGCCGGGGAAAAAAGTCGCCAGGCGCAGCCAGCCGGGCATCACGATCAGATGGGAGAGCGCAAAGACCAAGGTCGCCGCGGGCAGTCCCACCCACGGCCCCCAGCGCCTCACCCAGAGGGTCTGCAGCCAGCCCCTGAAGAAGGTCTCCTCAATGAAGGCCGCAGCCAGCCCCCCTCCCAACAGGTCAAGGGCATTCCAAAAACTAGGGGAATGGGGGCCCGGTCCCCCCCACGCAACCGGCCAGTGGAGGGAAACGAAGGTCAGAGGCACCAGAGTGAGGAGTAAAGCCGCCAAAGTCTCCCGCCAGGCGCCAGGCGCCATATACCATTTAAGGCCCCAGGCCTCCTCTGACTCCCCCGTACGGCGAAGCCGCCAATAGGGGAAGTAGAGCATGAACGAGGCCACGGCAAGCCCTATGAGAGTGGTGGCGAGAGTTAGCATCTAAAAAATGCCCAACAACTCGTCCAGGGCCTTGAGCCCCTCCTGGAGGACGAGAACTATTTCAACGCGGTGCAGGTAAAGAGCTCGGGCAAGGCGATAGAGAAGGATGATGACAGGGAGGGAGACGATGAGGGCTCCCATCTTATAAAGAAGCTTGCCCGGAAGCTCCCCGTAACTCTCGAACAGGACCTCCACCAACCAGCCGCACATCATGAGGACAAAGCCGAAGATCCAAAAGGACAGGCCCAAGATCATCCTGGTGTCGATGCCGTACACTCGCGCTCCCCCTTCGCTGTTTCTCTTATCTGGTATCATACCACGGCGCGGGCATAGCGCCCCGGAGGAACTATTCGGATACGCACTTTTACGCCCCGTCCCTACAAAGCTTTATGTTACAATGCCGGGGCAAGCCCTTTCACAGGCCTGAACGGGCAAATCCGGAACGTTTTTCAGCTCAGGAGGATGACTAGGAGGATGAAGATGGTTTTCAAGGGTTCCAAAAGTTTCAAAAAAATGGGGAGCGCCTTCCTGGCGCTTGTGCTGCTCGCCGTTCTTATAGGTACAGCTCTTGCGTCCGGAGCAGAGACAGGGTCCGAATCCGCTCAGACCCGGGAAGCTCAGGCAGCCAGAGACCCGGAGAAGGTCCTGGCCTCAGTGGAGAAGCAGGAGATCAAAGAAAAGGACATTGATCAGATACTCCAGATGATGGGGCCTCAGGGCGCCATGGTCTACGACAACCCGCAGGGGCGCAAAGCCATCCTGGATGAGCTGATAGCCATGCGGCTCTTTGCCCTGAAGGGCGAGAAGGACGGACTGGATAAGACCCCTGAGCTTCTGGCTTCGGTGGAGAGCTTCAAAATTCAGGCTGTGGCCCGCGCCGCTATCGAGAAAGCCCTGGAAACGGTGACCGTCTCCGACGAGGAGGCACAAAAATATTACGACGAGCACCCGGACCAATTCACGGAGCCCGAAAAGTTCCAGTTGAGCCACATCCTTGTCAGCGACGACGTGACGAGCGCGGACACACTCAAAAAAATCGAGGCCGACCTGGCGTCCGGCGCATCGTTTGACGCGGTCGCCAAAGAGCTCTCTCTGTGTCCCTCCGCGTCTCAGGGCGGGGACCTCGGGTTTGTGGGCAAAGGACAGATGGTCCCCGAGTTCGAGACCGCAGCCTTTGCCCTGAAGGAACCGGGTGAAATCTCCAAGCCCGTCAAGACTTCTTATGGCTGGCACATCATCAAGCTGGTCGAAAAGAAGCCCGCCTCCAAACACGAGTTTGAGAAGGTGAAATCTCAGATCCTTCAGGGCCTCGACAACGAGAAGAAGGGCCAGGCTTATCAGGCTGCCCTTGCCGAGCTGAAGAAGACCTTCACGGTCACGATGGCAGAACCTGCGGAAGCTGCCCCGGCCCAAGAAACCCCGACCTCTGAGGATAAAAAATAGCGGGCGGACATGCCTCAAGAAGAAGCGGGCTCTCCCTATCAGAAGGGAGAGC
>JAAYOR010000122.1 GCA_012520235.1 Fretibacterium sp. | reverse complement strand
CAGAGCTATAGCGCACTCTTGACAGATTCTTTTAAAACCTGTAATGTATGATCATGCCGTCCATGGAGACTGGTAATTTTCTTTGTTTTAGGAGGCTTTTTTAATGGCTGAGGGCACCGTGAAGTGGTTCAACGAGAGCAAGGGGTACGGCTTTATTACGGCTGACGAAGGTAAGGATGTCTTTGTGCATTACAGCGCTATTCTGGGTGATGGCTTTAAAACCCTTGCTGAAGGACAGAAGGTGTCGTTTGAAATTGTGAACGGCGAGAAAGGACCTCAGGCTGCTAACGTCGAAAAGCTCTAAGCCTCCATCCCCCCTTTCAAAAACAGGCGCGCCCTTTGTGGGCGCGTTTTTTTATCTTGCGAATCTTTTACTCTGAGCCCCGCTGGCTGAAGACGAAGACACTGAAGAAATCAAGGCCCTCGGTCCTTGAGGGCCTTGATTGATACTGTGTTTTAAGAAAAAACTATTCTTCGTCCTCTTCCTGTTTGTGCGCCGCAATAACCTTTTGGGCAATATCCGACGGGACCTCTTCGTAATGCGAATAGCTCATCTGGAAGCTCCCCTGCCCCGAGGTCATGGAGCGTAAGATGATGGCATAACGGAACATCTCCGCCAGAGGGGCCTGAGCCTTGACGACCTGGAGCTTACCATGTGCCTCCATACCCATCACGCGCCCACGTCGACTGTTGAAATCTCCCATTACATCTCCCATGTACTGGTCGGGTACTGTCACCTCAACGTTCATGATAGGCTCAAGCAGGATGGGGGAAGCGTCCATAATCCCCTTGCGAAAAGAGAGGCGGGTCGCCAGCTTGAAGGACATCTCCGAGCTGTCCACCTCATGGTAAGAACCAAAGAAAAGCTCCGCACGGAAGTCAACCACAGGGAACCCTGCCAGCGGCCCCTGAACCATGTATTCGCGCAAACCCTTCTCCACAGCCGGGATGAAGTTGCTCGGCACGACTCCACCCTTGATGCTATCCACAAACTCAAAGCCGGCGCCTCTCTCCAGAGGGCTGTAGCGGATGCTCACGTCTCCATACTGCCCATGCCCGCCGCTCTGCTTCTTGTGTCTGCCCTGAGCTTCGGCAGTCTTGCGGATGGTCTCTCTGTAGGGGACCTGCGGGGTACGCGTCTCAAGCTCGATTCCATAACGCTCTTTCATGCGGGAAAGCACGATGTCTATGTGGAGGTCTCCCATACCGGAGAGGAGATTATCATTGGTCTCGGGGTTCTTTTCAAAAGCAAGCCCCCTGTCCTCATCCAGGGTTCTGGATATAGCGTTGCCCAGCTTATCCTCGTCCGCTCGGGTCTTCGCAACGATAGCCACGCTATAGACAGGGCTGGGATATTCGATCCTGGCAAACTGATGGGAGGCGCCTCCCTTGGTGGCCAGGCTATGTCCCACCTTAGTGCTCTGAAGTTTGGGAATGGCAACGATATCACCTGCTATGACATCCTTGACATCCTTGCCGTCTTTGCCGCACATGAGCTTGAAGGAGCTGATACGCTCGTCCTCTCCCTTTTTGACATTGTAAATGCTGCTGCCGTCAGAGGAAAGTGAACCGGAGTAAACGCGGATAAACGAAAGCTTACCCACATAAGGGTCAACCATGACCTTGAAGCAAAGAGCTGAGAAGGGCTCGTCCACATCAGGCTTGACGAGGACCTCCTCTCCATCCAGTATGGCCTTCTCTGCGCCACGGTCCAAAGGTGAAGGGAAGAAATCGGTAACAAAGTCCAAAAACTGATGGACCCCGATGTTCAAAAGCGCGGATCCCACCAGGACCGGCATAGCCCGTCTTTTAACGATGGCCAGACGCAGAGCGCGCTTCAGCTCGTCTTCTGAGATGGGCTCTCCCTCAAGATAGCGCTCCATGAGATCATCGTCCATCTCCACAGCTGCCTCAAGGAGAGCTTCTTTAGCAGAAGCTGCTGCCTCAGTCAGGTCCGCAGGGATATCCGTCTCGGAAAATTTGCCGCTGCCGTCTTTTTCATAAAGGTAAGCCTTGCCCTTCAGAACGTCGACAATACCCTGGAAATTCGCCTCAGCTCCGATGGGCAAAAAGGCGGGCAGTGCGTTCTCAGAAAATTGCTCTTTGATATCGCCCAACACCCTGGCAAAATTAGCATTCTCGCGGTCCATCTTAGAGATGTAAAAGACAACCGGGGCGTTGTTATGTTCGGCAAATTCCCAGGCACGGCCGGTCTGCACCTCAACTCCACTCACAGCACAGGCCAGGAGCACCGTCGCGTCAGCCACCCGGATAGACGAACTCATCTCACCCGCAAAGTCGGCAAAGCCAGGAGCGTCCAGAACAAAAAAAGTTTTGTCACCGCGTTCTAAAGTCAAGAGCGAAGTGCTGATTGAAATCTGACGTTTTTGTTCCTCAGTCTGAAAGTCACTCACCGTGTTGCCGGCATCCGTTTTTCCCATGCGTCCTATCTGTCCGTTGCAAAAGAGCATGGCCTCCGCAAGGGTCGTCTTTCCGGCACCGCCGTGAGAGCAGAGCGCAAAACTCCTGGTGTTTCCAGGCTGACGTGATCCCATTCCAACTACCTCCTCATAAAGTTAAGCTCATCGAACCTTAAGGAGCCCTGATCGTCTCCCAAGGCTTCTGAAAACCAAAAAAGATCGGGCACTCGCTCAGAGTCAGGAGCCCGAGGAGCCTCCTGAGTTACCTTTTGCCACCTCAAGGGCAAGCGCAACGGCAACTTCGACGTCCGGCATCTTCGCACTGCCGCGCGTCTCCTTCATGACGAGCCCCTGGAGGAACTTCACTTTTTTCCCCTTGGTGTCCTTGCCCGACAGGATCTCCTCAAGCACATCCGGGTTCGCTTCCAAAACGCCGCGGACCTTTTCGGCTAAGTCACTCCCCGTGAACCCTCCCTCCGTCACCCCACAAAGCTTGACAGCCTCAGCCAGAGAGGAGCCAGTCTCGACGATGTGATCGAAAACAGCACGAGCCTGAGTCGTAGAGAAGCGCTCCTCTTCAATTCGAGTGACGAGGTCAGCCAGCACCTTGGGAGATACGGGAAAGGCGGAGATAGAGCAGCCCTCATTGACACAACGAAGTACGTCCGTAAGAACCCAGTTAGCCGTGCGGACAGGAGCACCTCCTGCTGCCACACAGGCCTCAAAGTATTCCGCGACCTCCCGGGAGTCCGTCAGGATAGCAGCTGCATCCTCGGATAGAGCCAGATCCCGGATATAGCGGGCCATCTTCTCCTCCGGCATTTCCGGGAGCATTGCCCGGACGCGCGCCTCCCATTCGGAGTCCACAACCAGAGGAGGAAGGTCCGGCTCCACAATGAACTTGCGGTAAAACTCCTTGGTGCGTGAGCCCGTCGTAACCCCTCTGGCATCGTTCCAGTGACGGGTCTCCTGCAGAACACTCTCTCCCTGGCTCAGAATTTTCGTCTGACGGGCAATCTCGTAGTCAATAGCTCGCTCCAGAGCCCGGAATGAATTCATGTTCTTGACTTCCACCTTATCTCCCCGTCGCCCGTCCGAGCACTTCAGCGAGACGTTAGCGTCAAAGCGCATCATGCCCTTCTCAAGGTCGACGTCCGAAGCTCCGGAGTAACGCACGCGGCGCCTCAGGTTCGTGACGAATTCCACCGCCTCACGAGCGGAAGCCACATCCGGCTCTGAGACGATCTCAGCCAAGGCCAGACCGGAACGGTTGTAATCGACGAACGAGGTATCCGCACCCTCCAGACGTCCGTCCACCGTACTGTGCTGCAGGCGGCCCACGTCCTCCTCCAGATGTAGGTGATGGATGCGGATTTTTTTAGGGTTACCCTCAGAGTCCTGGACTTCAATCCAACCGTTCTCCATGATGGGCAGGTCGCACTGGCTCGTCTGGAAGCCCTTGGGAAGGTCGGGGTAAAAATAGGATTTCCGGAAAAAAAGCGTCGATGAACGCAACGTGCCGTTCAACGCCATGCCTGCCAGCATTCCCTGCTGCACCACCTGTCTGTTCAGGAATGGCAGGGCTCCGGGGAGCCCCATGCAGACGGGGCAGATATTAGTGTTTGGGGCTGCGCTCTCGCAATCCGTGGAGCAGGAGCAGAAGATCTTAGAATTTGTCTTGAGTTGAATGTGAATCTCGATCCCGATGACGGGCATGAACGTCAATTTTTCTTCGGTCATTCTGATACGCCTCCCGTTGCAATCCGGGGCTTTCCGAGATATCCCTCAAGCACAAGCCCCGCGCTCAGAAGCTCCGCGTCGCTCCATCGCGGTCCAAGGAGCTGCAGCCCCACGGGCAGGCCGTTCTCAGAGTGCCCTACGTAAAACGTGAGTCCTGGGAGGCCGGCCAGATTGACGGGCAACGTATAAAGGTCCGATTCATAACCTTTTATCGCATCCTCATGAGCATCGCCTATCTTGGCCGGAAGCTCCGGGGTCACGGGCTGAAGGATGAAGTCCGCTTTTTTAAAGGCTTGCTCAAATTCACGGGCTATGAGGGCGCGCACCTTAGTAGCAGCAATGTAGTACTCCTCGCTACGGGAAGAGTCGGTGAGACAGGTCCCTGCAATAATACGTGATTTCACCTCAAACCCAAAACCTTGAGAACGAACCTCTTCAAACATCTCCCTCACATCCGTGGAGGAGCCGGTCGTATAGCCCAGACGGACTCCGTCATACCGCCCCAGGTTGGTGCTCGCCTCCGAGAGGGCTATGGCGTAATAACAGGCCACCGCATAGCGCGCAACTGTTGGAAGCTCCACCTCAACGATTTCCGCCCCCTCCTCCTTTAAGACGGCAAGGACTCTCTTTTTGGCCTCCTGAATAGGCCCAGCCAGAGAAAAGCCTTCAAAATCCTTCACCAACGCTACGCGTTTGCCTTTGAGAGCCGCCGGAGCCAAGGAAAAATCAAGACCCTTCCCTGCGACGCTGGTGGAATCTCTGAAATCGTGACGCGCTAAAACCTGCATCACCAGAGCCAGGTCTTCGATCGTGCGAGCAAAGGGCCCCACCTGGTCCAGCGATGAGCCGTAGGCAATGACCCCGTAACGGCTGACCGCTCCGTAGGTGGGCTTCATGCCATGGATGCCGCAAAAGGAAGCAGGCTGGCGGATGGAGCCGCCCGTATCCGTGCCAAGGGCAAAGGGAGCGTAGCCTGCTGCCGTCGCCGCAGCGCTGCCGCCCGAGCTGCCTCCAGGCACACGGGTAAGGTCCCAGGGGTTTGCCGTGTATCCAAAAGAGGAGCTGCCGCAAGTATTGCCCATGGCGAACTCATCCATGTTTCCCTTGCCCAAGAGGAGAGCTCCGGCATCTTGCAACAATCCCCAGACCGTCGCATCATAAGGAGGCGACCAGTGCCCCAGGACAGTGCTGGCAGCAGTTGTACGCACACCTCTTGTGCAGATGTTATCCTTGAGGACAACAGGCACTCCGGCCAACGGGCCCGGGTCTTCTCCTCTGGCTATTTTTGCGTCAATCGCGCACGCCTGCTCACGTCCCTTCTCAACCGTTAAGGTGATGAGGGCCGAAAGCCTGCTTTCGCAGGCCACCGCTTGAGCCATAGAGGCTTCAAAAACCTCCGAAGCAGAAAACTTTTTAGAGCGGACCCCCTGCACCGTCTCCTGAACAGTCAACTCATACAGCTGCATTGTCTATTCCCCCATGATGCGCGGCACCCGGATGAGAGCGCCTGAGCGGTGCTCGGACTCGGCCAGCATCTCCTCCACGTTTGGGAAGGGCAATACCTCGTCCTCCCTCAGAGGGCATCTCGCAGGCTCCGCAAATCGGAAGGACTCCACGTCTTTCAAGTCCAGCTCCTTGAAGCGATCCAGCATACTCAAAAAGTTGTTGATAAACTTCACTGCCCTCTCCAGCTCCAAGTCCGTCAGAACAAGGCGCGCCTCCATGGCTGCCTCGCGCACCTCGTCATTGCCTAACTGCATAGCCGCACTCCCTTTCAAAAAGCGCTATCGCTTAAGTCGGCGCCATTTCTGCATCCGCTTTTGTCTCCAGCATAACAGGAGAATTATAACAGTTATTCCGCATCTTACAAAATGTCGTTGCTCTTTGCCGGGCGCACTCATCGGTCAAAAAAAAATGGGGCCGTATGGCCCCATCTGCTCCTCAAAACGCCCTTTCAGGCGTCCCCTCAACCCCTAGCCGCCCCAACCTCTCATTCTACAAACATATCGGACGGTCGACTCAGAAGAACCCTTCAGGAGAGGGACAAACCCACGAAGAGGGCACTTTCCACAATGTTAAAAGGAGGGCAGTCGAGTGAGGAGGGACAACGCCACAAAATGAGAGGCGATCCCGCTCCGCTCCTCCCCTCCTCCTGTTCCCCGATGTTCTTCCCTATGCACAAACCGCCTGAGTCTCGCGCGTCTTCTTTGCGGTATCCCCATGGATCTGCCGCAGCACTTCAAGGGCTACCTCAAGGGCCCGTTTGCCATCGCGGATCCCCACCAGCGGCTGCCGACGCTCTCTGACGCAGCTAATGAAATGAGCAAGCTCCAGCTTCAGGGGCTCACTCTTGGGGAAGATGGGGCGTTCGAGTATCTCGGTGAGCCCGTTGTTCTCCCGGACGCAACGGCTGATCTGCACGTCCTGCGTCTCATAGTTCACCGTGATGTGGCGCTCCGGCTCCATGATGTCCAGCTGACGCAGCTTCTTCTCAGAAACGCGGCTGACAAGGATATGAGCAACCACCCCGTTCTCAAAGGTTATCTGCGCATCGGCTATATCCTCATGCTTTGTGTAGATGCAACGGCCTGCAGCTGCTATCCGTCGAATGGGGGAGGGAACAAGGGACATGATAATGTCAATATCGTGGATCATAAGGTCCAAGACGACACCCACATCATTGATCCGGGAGGTGAAGGGGCCTATCCGTTTGGATTCCAGATAAATAGGGTTGTGAGTTGTCTGGGAAATATAGCGCACAGCGCTGTTGAAACGTTCGATGTGCCCCACCTGGAGAACAAGGTCATTCTGCTCCGCAAGGTACAGTAATTCCTCCGCCTCATCAGGACGGGTTGTCACAGGCTTTTCGATCAAAACGTGGATACCTGCCTCCATCGCTTTCCGGGCCACCTCATAGTGGAAACTCGTGGGAACCACAATGGAGATGGCATCAGGAGCCTGGCGCTCGATCAAGCGTTCCATTGAGGAGTAGGCCGGCACCCCCAGATGCTCCCCAATCGTCTGAGCTCTTTGTTCGTCGAGGTCAGCCACGCCCACCAGACGTGCATCCAAAAGTTCGGTATAGACGCGGGCATGGTGCTGCCCTAAATGCCCAACTCCCACGACGCCCACGCGTTTGATTGCCGATTCCATTCCATTCACCTGCCAGGATAAACGTTGTTTATCGTTAAACCTCCTGTAAAGATTATCCCCACAAGGCCCATTTTTGTGGTATTTTTGTGGCATAAAAGAGAAAAACTAAAAGGCTTCGCTACAAAACTTGGTCCGCAAAGGGCCTCATAGTACTTTCTGAAGGGCATTGGAAGAGCGAGCAAAAGTCATCTGTTCGGTCGAGAGGGCTCACAACTTCACAAAATCATCCGGGCCAGCTCTTATTCAGGCAAGTCCAGAGAAACATGCGGTCCTCTCTGTCTCCCCGACGATAGGAATAACAGCTCTCAGGCTGGTCAAACGTATCGACATAAGCCATGAAGATGCGCTCCTCGTCCAGGCCCTCTTTTAGCAGCTGCAGGCGCAGCTCCGCAGCGATATCAAAATAGAAATGCGGCTCCTCACAGTAAACATTCTCCTCATGAAAAGAACGAAGCCCCCTCTCCGTCCACTCCTCAAGGCGACGCGGATAATTCCCCCCTCCAATGCAGGGGCCCACCCAGGCAAAGAGTTCGGAGAGAGCCTCATCTCCGTAACGGGCGGAAATTTTTTGAGCCCCCGCCTTCACGATGTTCTGGACCGTCCCCTTGAATCCTGAATGCAGCAGCAGTACCCATGGCTCCGTCCGCTCTGCCAAGGAGGCAGAAGGCATGAGAACAACCGGTGCGCAGTCGGCAAAGCGCAAGGAGGCCTCCATGTCTGCCCTTGTCAGAAAAACCCCGTCCGCCTCCACGATGTGAGGCAGAGCGTTTTCCGGTTCCGAATCCAAAATGGTCGTCCCATGCACCTGTTTGGGGGCCAGGAGAAGGGAAGGCTCTCCAAGCAAAGGGAGGAGGCTTTGGCGAATGCTCCGGGCCATCCCTCCCGTGCCATCCAAAAAGGGGCCGCGCGCAAAAAGACGGACGTCCGCGAAGGGAGCTTCCGGGATGAAATCAAGAACATTCTGCCCCTCTGAGTCTTTCCATGCAAAGCCAGGCACGGGCAAAGCGGACATCATGAGCCGGACTCCTTCAAAAGCGAGCGCAGCTTGGGGCGTACCCAGCCGATCAGGTAGAGGCTGCCACAGATGACGACGACGTCATTCTCGCTCTTCGCTCTCGCGACAGCTTCCAGAGGAGAGTCAAAGCTCTCCGGGAAGTTACGCCAGGAACAGCCTGCCGCAGCCTGAGCCAGGTCGGACGCCGGAAGGGCCCGGTGCATTTCAGGCACGGAAACGGCATAAAAAGCAGGCTTCAAAACGCTGAGGGCCTCCAGGCAGGAGGAATAATCCTTGTCTCTCATCACCCCATAGACCAGGCCCACCCTCTTCCCCTGGCTGCCCCACAACTCCTCAAGGCAGTCCCGGAGTTTGATGACTCCGTCCAGGTTATGCCCCCCGTCCAGCAGGACGCAGGGCTTATCGGAGATCCGCTCCAGGCGTCCCGGCCAGCGCGCCGTTTCCATTCCCTCTCGAAGGGGCTCCTCTTTTAAAGCGGGAAATTCCTTTTGGAGGCGCGAGAGAGCCAGCAGCGCCAAAGAAGCATTCGCAAGCTGATGGCGCCCCAACAGGCCAATGCGAAGGCGTTTCAGCTCCAGGCCGTCCGCCTTGAAATCGAACAGGCTCCCCGTCTCCGAAACTGCCATGTTACTCAAAACGACGTCCCAAGACGCCACATAAGGCTGCGCCCCAACCTTAAGGCACTGTTGACGAAACAAAGAGATGAGGTTCTCATTATCGCCGAGAAAACAGGCCGGCTTCTCCAGACGGACCACTGCAAACTTCTCCCCCGCTATCTTTTCAAGACTGTCGCCAAGATACTCAGCGTGGTCCATGGAAATAGAGGTAATCAGAGTGCAGAGCACGTTTTTCAAGAGGTTTGTCGCATCCAGCCTGCCACCCAGTCCCGCCTCCACGACCGCGACGTCCACCTGTTCCTCCGCCGCCAAGAAAAAGGCACACGCCGTGACCAGCTCAAAGTAAGAGGGCGGGTCTGAGGCAAGCTGCGCATCGTCTTTGAGAAGAGCAACAGCCCGTTCCGCCGCCCTCATCCAGCTTCCGGCTGGCAAAGGAGAGCCATCTATCAACAGTCGTTCCCCGGGACTCTCCAAATGAGGGCTGCTGTAAAAGGCCGTCCTGTATCCCGCAGCCCGCAGAACCGAGTCTAGGAAGGCACACGTGGAGCCCTTCCCATTCGTCCCCACCACGTGGATAGCAGGGAATGTCGCCTCGGGGTTTCCCAACAGGTGGAGCAAACGTTCAATCCGTTCTAATCCCGGGCGTATCCCCAAAGAAGCGACATCCGTGAAGAGGGCTTCAACAGCTTCAAATTCAGCAGCATTTCCGGGCGTCATCATCCAGCTCCTTTACGCATTTTGGAGGTCAACTACAGACAACAAAAACGGCCCCAAGAGGCGCAGGGACACCTTTGAGGCCAATCGGAACAATTTTTCCCTCCCAGCAGGTTCATCCCTTCAGGCCCAAGCCAGGAGCTATTCTTCCCGGCCTGGTGCGAGAGGAAAAGCACCGGGAAAACCCAGTTTCTCAACGCGCCCCACTATGGAATGAGCCTCACTTTTGCTCGTCCCTGCCAAGACCAGAAGCCGGTGGAACTTGGGACCGGAGGCGATAGTCGTTTTGTAGCCCGCTTCCTCTAACTTCTTTGCAGCCTCCTCCGCCACCGGCTTGGAGGTGTAAGCTCCAACCTGAACCCGCCATGAGTTCTGAGCCTGTTTTGAGGGGGGGTGAGCAGGTTTTGCAGGGGCAGGTGCAGGGGCCGGCTTCTTTGGGACAGGGACAGCGGCCTTGACGGGCGCAATCTTTTTCGCAGGGGGCTTCGGCTTTTGAGAAGCAGCTGGAGCTGGGCTCTGAGTTTCTCTGGAAGCCGACTCTGAAAGGGTGTTCTCACCCTTCATCGGGACCGCCAGGGCATCCAGGGAGACGTAGGCAGGAGTCTGCCTCGGCAAAACAACCTCTTGAGGGCGCTCCCCCTCCGCACTCTCCGGCTGATCCGGCGTGAGGGGGAGCAGAGGTCGGGAGACCTCCTCTTCTTTTGAGACAAAGGACAGGACAGAGAGCTCAAGGTCCGGATTGACGTTCTTAGGATGTGAAGGGCCTTCTCCGGAGATCACGGGCAAAGATGTCTTTTCAGCGTTCAGGCCGGAGAAGAAAAAAAACTTTCCTGCCACCAAGAGGAGACCTACTGCTACGATCCCAACAAGCGGCAGCATGATGTCCCCGAAGGACACAGCAAAGCCCTTGGTCTTAAACCGTCTCGTCTCTCTCAACGCCAAATCTCCAAACTCCCTTCCCTGGTTATAAAAACACTGCAATAGCTCAGTCAATCAGTCTCGGTCAATCGCTGCGAACGTCTTCTGTAAATAGAGGGCGAATCATAAACAGTTGAAGGGACGCCCCGAAAAGGGTCCGGCTCGTCCTCGCCCGGAGCCTGCAGGCGGGTCTCTTCAAAACCTGAAGCGGACGGCTTGCGGGCAGTGGGGGAATAAAGGGAGGCCAGTGTCTTTGCGACGGAGGTGGTGGAGTCTGTCTTTGAGGCTCGGGATTGAGGAAGGGCTTTCCCCGGGGCCAAAGCGGCATTCTCAGAAGGAAACCCTGTAGCTATCAGGGTCAGGCGGATGGACTCTCCCACCTCTTCATCAATGACGTGTCCCCAGATGACATTGGCGTCCGGGTCCGCCATCGATTTGATGACCTCCGCAGCCTTCGAGACCTCAAGCAGCCCTACATCAGGGCCTGTCGTGAAGTTCAGGAGCACTCCCTTGGCGCCCTGCATCGGCACGGACATGAGGGGTGACTTGATGGCAGCTTTAGCAGCCAGCTCAGCCCGACTGTCGCCCTCTCCCACCCCAATGCCCATAATGGCGGAACCCGAGTCCTGCATGACCGTCTTGATATCTGCAAAGTCCAGGTTGATGACACCGGGCTTGATTATCAGGTCTGTCACGCCCTGCACCGCCTGCCGCAAAACCTCGTCCACCATCTTATAGGCATCCACAAGGCGCATTCGTTCATCCGCCAACGCCAAAAGGCGATCATTTTCCACTACCAGGAGCGCATCGACCTTGTCCCTCAGGCGGGCGACCCCCTCCTCCGCTGTGGCAAGGCGCTTTTGCATCTCAAAGCTGAAGGGCATCGTCACGACTCCAACCACCAGCACTCCCATGTCCATCGCCGCCTCTGCAATGATGGGAGCTGCACCTGTACCTGTGCCTCCGCCCATGCCGGCTGTGACAAAGAGCATGTCCGCGCCCTCAATGAACTCCTTAATGCGATCCATGGACTCCTTGGCCGCATCCATCCCCACCTGAGGATTTGCCCCAGCCCCAAGTCCCCTGGTCAATCTCTCCCCCAAAACGATCTTATTGCGCGCCTTGTTCATGCTCAAGGCCTTTGCATCGGTATTGGCCGCTACAAATTCAACCCCCTCGACCCCGGAGTTAATGATGTGGTTTAAAGCGTTCCCGCCTCCGCCACCGACCCCGAAGACGACGATGCTCTCTCTTTGCTTGACATTTTCGGGTAATTGAAACATCTGCTCCTGCTCCATCAGTAAACCTCCCGCCCCTGTTGCTTCATTCTTTCAGAATATGACGTTTCGTTAGCTGAGATCTGTTCGTTAAAAATAGTCTCTTAAGCGTTCCTTCACT
>JAAYOR010000121.1 GCA_012520235.1 Fretibacterium sp. | reverse complement strand
GGAACTCCGAGGAATACTTCTTCCTGGACTCCATGAACTGCGGCTGCGTCCGGTTCACCAATAAGTTTTTCACGTCTGAGGACACGGGGCCGGTTCCTCCAAAAGTCTACAGGAAAATATGCGCCAAAGTGCGCAACCAGACCCGGCGCACCATCAATCACCTCAAGACCTTCGCCATCGACCTGGCTGTCGGCAGCTCCGGGACCATCGAAAACCTGGCCGAGATAGCCCTGAGGCTCAAGGACCCCGAGAGCCATCTGGAGGCCCTTCCCCCACACGAGCGTTTTCTCAATTACAACGACCTGACCAAGCTGGCAGAGCTTCTCTGTTCCCTGCCCCTTGAAAAAAGGCGTGAGCTGCCCGGCATAAACCCCCAACGGGCAGAGGTCATCGTAGCCGGCGCCGCCATCATCCAGACCCTCATGTCCGAGTTGGAGCTGGAGAACATCCTGGTCAGCAGCCGTGGCCTTCAGGACGGCATCCTGCTGGACACCTTGCGCAAAAACAGCCTGAGCCTCCTGGACGAACACATGCCTGTGAGGGAGCTCAGCGTCCTTCAGCTGGCCCGGCTCTGCAGAGCGCAGAAGCGTCATGCCGAACACGTGAAGCATCTGGCTCTGAACCTCTTTGACTGCGCCCGCATCCTGGGCCTTATTCAGCCCCAACCTCATGACAGGGAGCTTCTGAGCTACACCGCGCTACTGCACGACGTGGGGACGCTGCTGTCCCTGAAGAACCACCCTGCTCACAGCTGTTACTTCATCCGCAACGCGGAGATGGCAGGATTCTACGACGAGGAGATTGAAATCATGGCAGGTGGGGCCTACTGTCACGGGAAAAAGAGCCTCGCAAAGGAGTACCTGAGCTCCTGCTCTGAGACCATCCGGGACGTCGTGACCCTAAACGGCGCCCTGCTGCGCTTCTGCGAGGCCCTCGACCGATCCCATCGCTCCCTGATATCCCAGGCGGAACTCCTGATGGACGGCAAGCGCTACGTCCTCCTCCTGCAGGGGGTCAGTGAGGAGGAGTGCTCCGTGGAGCTGGCGGCTGCTCAAAATGACCTCTCGTCGCTCAAAACAGCCTTCGGCAAAGTCGACAAAGAATTTGAACTCCGTTTCAAGCCCACGGGCCCAGTCTCCTCCACACCCAAGCGGAAAACAAAAGCCTCAGAAGCCTGAGGGAGCATCGGCTCATTTGTAAAGACAGCTAACAACGGTCAAGAGGCATCAATCAAGGAGGCCCTTCAGCGCCTCCCTAACTTTTGCCCTTACCCCCATAGCGGGACAGGTTTGCCAGGATGTTGGTCTCAAAGGAATAGGAGACGCCCGCCTTCTCCCGCTCCCGCTTCAGGGCCAGTTCTATCAATCGATCGATGAGCTCTTTGTAGGAAAGCCCCACGGGCTCCCACAGATAAAACGACAGGGAGCCCGGGATGGTGTTGATTTCGTTGACCCAGAGGGTTCCATCAGAGGCATCCATCAAAAAGTCCACACGCGCGACGCCGTTACAGCCGAGCGCCCGGAAGGTCCTCTGAGCCAGGCTCCTGACCTGCTCCCGCACCTCGTGAGGCAGGTCGGCCGGCAGCTTCCTCCTGGCGGAGCTCATCCCGCCGACGCCGAAGCTTTTTCCCTTAGCCGGGCCCTGAGCGTACTTGTCCTCATAGTTCAAAATGGCATGGGTCGTCAGGGGCTCCTCGCACTCGGACGCCAAAATGGACTCCTGGTCGCCCAGGACAGCGCAATTCACCTCCCTGAGGTTAGCGACAGCCGGTTCCACCAGGGCGTTCTGTGCGTATTGAAAGGCATGTTCCAACGCTCCTCTCAGCTCCAGGGCATCCTCGGCCCGGCTTATCCCGATGCTGGAGCCCAGGTTGACGGGCTTGACCACCAAAGGGTACGGAAATGCGGCCTCTATATCCCTCACCGTCCCGTCCGGGTCCCTGAAGAAGTCCCGGACGTAAGCGTGGCGGCAATCCAGAACGGGGAGCCCGGCATCCCTGAGGATAGATTTCATAAAACCCTTCTCCATGCCAAGGGCTGAGGCGGCCACGTCCGGGCCTACAAAGGGGAGCCCCATCGTTCTGAAATACCCCTGAAGCGCGCCATCCTCAACGTTTGTCCCGTGGACGATGGGGAAGGCCACGTCAAGCTCGCAATGCACCGAACTGCCAAAGCGCCGAAAGGGGTAACGCATCAGGAAGAAGCGCTCTTCCTCTCGAACGCCAACAACCCTCCGGCTTCGGGAGAGGAGGGCGGGGACATCCTGATACTCCTCAATTTTTCCAATGAGGTCTCCGACGTACATATGCCCCTCTTTGGTCATATAGACCGGCACAGGATCGTATTTGCCCCGGTCGAAGAACGGGAGCGCCTGGAGCGCGGAGATGATGGAAACCTCATGTTCAACGCTTTTGCCCCCGAAAAAAACCCCTACCCTTATCGCCATCGCACACCCCTCTGTCTTGTGTCAGAGAGCTCCGCCCAAGGCGGAACCCTTCCAAACGAAACTGCCAATCCGCATCAGCGCATCAATAGTTGTCCGGCAGGTCGTTCTCCAGCAGCACGATCTTCGGCCGCCCCTGAGACGGGAGACTCTGAATGAGCTCAAAAGCCTGCTCGATATCCCGAACGGGCCTTATCCTGTCCTCCGGGCAGCCTCCCTCCCTCAGGCCCACCACAAAGCTGGCAGTCTGCCCCTCCCCTACGGGGATGACGAGATCGCAGACCTCCGCCGCCTGAAGGCCGAAGCGTCGATTGAGCTCGTGCTCCTTCTCCCCCAGCTCGACCATGCCGGGGGTCGCCAGGATCCTGAAACCCTCGAACATCGCCAGCGCGTCCAGCGCTGCCTTGGCACCGCTCTCGTTGGAGTTGTAGGTGTCGTCGATGATGGTGATGCCACCCTGCCGCCTCAGCTGCAGGCGATGAGGCACAGGCTCAAGCCTGCGGAGTCCGATGACGAGGTCGTCCGCCGGGACGTCCAGAAAATCGGCCACGGCAATGGCCCCGACCAGATTCTGCACGTTGTGCCGCCCGATCAGGCGTGTCTCAAAACGGCGCTCCTCCCCATCCTTCAGCCGGACGGTGAAGGACGAGCCTGAGGCTGAGACCTGGATATTGCATGCCCGGTAGTCGGCCTTCTCCTGGATGATGCCGTAGGAGACGACCCGCCTGCTGCAGGGCCGCTGCCTGATATTGGGGTCGTCCCAATTCAGGAAGGCGACCCCGTCGGCCGGGAGAGAATCAGCCAACTCAAACTTGGTCGCAAGGACGTTTTCAAGGGTCCTGAAGGACTCCAGGTGCTGGGGACCGATGGACGTGATCACACCGTAATGCGGGTTCACCAGCTCGCAGATCTCCCTGATATCGCCCCGGTTCCGGGCTCCCATCTCACAGACGAAGAGCTCGTGAGTTGGCCTGAGCTGCATCCGGATCGTCTTGACCACACCCAGGGTGGTGTTGTAGCTCTCCGGCGTCATGAGCACGTTGTAGCGACCCGAGAGGAGTTTTTGCAGGAAATATTTGGTGCTGGTCTTACCGTAGCTCCCCGTGACCCCGATGACTGCCAGTCGCGGGCTCTCTCTCAAAATACGCTTCGCGTCGTTCACATACCAGAAGTTGATAGCCCTCTCAAGGGGCGTGTTCAGAAGATTCGAGAGGAGGAGCACGAACGGTGAAGCGAGAAGAAGGAGCCCCAGAAAAAGGCACTGCCTCTCCGGAGCAGAGAGAAAGGAAAGACCGACCGCCCCTCCGATTAGAAACCCGTGGGTCAGGACCATCCGCTTGAGACGCGGGGTGAAGACCAGCGGCTTTTTGGCCTTGCGGGGCCGTCCGACCCAGGCCTGGAGGAGAAAGAGAAGTGAGACCGGAATGACCCCGGCCCATCCGCGGAGGGACGAGAGGCTAATGACCAAAACGACGAGGCCCGCCCCATGCCGCAGAAGATAATCCCAGAAGCGCCGCCTCAGCCAGGTCAGGTGCACGCCGGCCTTGTAGCCGTTGAGCTGATGCATGTGGTGGCCATAAAAGGCTACCGACACATAACAGAGTAGAAACGAAGCCGTCAGGACTGCCCTCAGGATCATGGCCTTCCCTCCTCCTCCGCTCGCACGATACCCAGAAAGGAGTCCAGGACCCGTCCAAAGGCATAGCTCTGGTCCAGAAAAGAGTAGTGACCGGCATTCTTGAAGACGACGAGCCCTGCGTCCGGGATCAGCCTCTCCATGACCCGGGCGTCGCTCACGGGCGTGGCCGTGTCATTCTCTCCCCAGATCAAAAGCGTCGGGCAGGAGATCAGGGGCATAAGAGGGGTGAGGTCCTCATTGACGACCCGGACGAGACACTCGCGCATCCGGGGCGAGGCGTTCCGATAGTCCGTTGAGGCCCGCCTTATCCTCCACCTCTCGATGAAACCGGAGGTTCTCTCTCTGAGGGGCGGGATGGAGAGGAGCCGCCGGGCCGTCTTGTAGAAAAACGTCCTCAGCCTCTGGGAGAGGGTGCGGACAGGGGGAACCCCCGCGCTGTCCACAAGCACCAGCTTAGGGACCTGAAGCGCCCCCTGCAGGGCAGCCAGCTTGATGGCGATCCTCCCGCCAAACGAGTGCCCGACGAGCACAGCCTCCCGGATCTCCCGTTCGGCCAGGAAGGCCAGCACGAAGTCGGCGTAGTCCCCCACCCCCCAGGCAGCGGGGGGTTCCTCGCTCCGCCCGAAGCCGGGCAGATCCAGGGCACAGACGCGATAGTGTCCGCGCGTACGCTCAAAGGCCTCACCAAACGACGAGTGATCGACGCCCCAACCGTGCAGAAAGAGGACGGTCTTGCCACTCCCTTCGTCCCGAAAGTGAACGGGAACCCCCTTGACGTTCAGCTCCACACTGTCCTCACCGGATGGGAAAGTCAAAGTAGACGTCGGAATGAGGCTCGTTCTTCAGACTGAAGTGCCACCACTCGCAGTCATAAAGGCTGAAGCCAGAGAGGCTCATCGCGCTCCTCAGGATGGAGCGGTTGGCCTCCTGCCTCTCCGTCAGCCCCTCCGTGATGACGTGGGAACGGGGGGAGAAAAAGTCGAAGATGGACCCCATGTCCAGCTCCTGATGCGTCCTGGCATCCACAAGGGTCAGGTCGACCGCACAACCCCTTGTGTGTCCTGATCTTTTGGCGACGTAGCCAAGCTCAAAGAAATCCTTCTTGTCGACCCCGGGGTAATGCACCGGCTTACGCCGGATGTCCTCCACGTCCGAGGCCCACCTCACAAAGTGATCGACCGCCCTCTGGGGCCGGTACGAGTCATAGAACTTCATCAGGAACCCCTGGGGCCTCAGCAGCTCCGCCGCCCGGACACAACCCTCGGCGACCGAGCGGGCCATGACCACCAGGGGCCTTTCGTAACCGTCAACCTGCGAGCCGATGAAGTTATCCGTACCCCAGTACTTCGCGTCAATGATGCAGTCCTCAATCCACTCGTCGATATAGACAAAACCCTCGGGAAGCCCATCCTTCGGGACACCCGCCGTGCTGATGTTCATGCTCTTCTCCCTTCCGCACCCTGCACTCGCCAGCTTAAGGCTGAACCCTCCCCCTGGGAGGGGAGGGCTTTTTTAATGATGGCACAGTGAAAAAACTTCATTTCGCAAGGAAGCGCTGATACAGGAAAGCGCCGGTTAAATCAGCGCCTCCTCAACAGCTCAACAAAATACTCTTCCTTCAAGCTGCGGTACTCCTCTACAGATACTGCTTCAGCCAGGTCGCCATGAAGAGACCCAGGGGCGTCCCGATGATGTAACCCCACAACCCCACCAGGATAGCGGGGATCACCAGCTCGTCATAGCCCTTGCCCACAGCCATGGCTGCGGCGGTGGAGGGGCCGCCCAGGTTCGCATTGGAGGCAACTGCCAGCTCCTCGATGTTCTGACGGAACAGCTTGCCCCAGAACAGAGTCCAGACGATGTTGATTAGAGCTATCAGGCCGCTGAAGACGAAGAGCAGAGGGGCGGTGAGGATGACGTCCTTCAGGACAGCCGGGCATCCGATGACCACGAAGAAGGCGTAGATGATAAAGGTGCCTATCTCCTGAGCGCCCTTGAGGGACTTGAAGTAGTTCGGGAAAAGCGAGGCAGCCAGGACCGAGAGGATGGTCAGGATGACAAACTCATTGCCCAGGATCATAGCGGGGAGCTGGCTCCACAGGTCTCCGCCCTCAGGGGCCGCAAAAGTCGTCTTGAGCAAGCCCGCAAACTTCACCGAGAGCGTTGAGATCACAAAGGCCGTGGCGACGGTCAAAGCGATGTCGAGCAGGGAGATCTCCTTTTTCCCCCAGAAGGCCGCCGACTTGGTCTGAGCGGCCTCAGACGCGGAACTCCCCTGAGTTTCGAACTTGGCCTCATAGGGATGCCGGAAACGGGACGTGAAGAACTGGCTGCTGGGGATCCAGAGCAGAGCCATGAAGGCCAGAGCCATCATGAAGTTGTCCGAGACCATGTAGGCGCTCAGCAGCGTTTCGGAGACCCCGAGGGAGCTCACGACCGCAAAGATGTTGACGCCCCCGCCAATATAGCCTCCCGTAGCCATGGCTGCCAGTTGTTCAGGATGGGGGAGCAAACCCTTCAGAAGGAAGAAGGCGACCACCACTCCCGCCAGGGTGCCCAGAGCGCTGATGTTGAAGCAGAAGAACATCTTGCCGGTGTCCCGGAGGATGGCTTTGATGTCCGCCCGAAAGAGCAGCATGGAGACAGCCAGCGGGATGCAGTAGGTCCAGATGGCATCATAGACGGGCGCATCCGTCGGAAGGATGTTCAGGTTGACCGCCACAATAGCCATGATCAGACCAAGGACAGGACCTGACAGCTTCTCAGCCCATCGATAACGCTGCTCCAGGTAGATGGAGGCCGCCGCAAAAGTGATGATGGTCGCCCACAAAACCCAGGTGTCGTCCGCCGAAACCAGAGTTCCCTTCCACAAAAAACCCACCAAAAAAACCACCTTTCTTCTAAGTAAGATCTGCGGCCCTGTGGCCGCGACATAAAACGAGAGCCGAACGCGATTCGGCCCCGCTCCGCACAGTCCCATTATACACTGCATCAAGGTTTTTGCCACCGTGGGCTCAGGCCGGACAAAAAAAAAGATCAGTGCGACGCGCGATGGTAGTTGATGCGCAACTCCGCCGGGAGGAGAGCTCTATCCCGGTCGCGAAGGGCCAGGCGGGCGACGGACGCGGCGTCAGGCCGCACGGCCCGGATGGGGAACGAGAGCCCCGCGCTCTCCGCCGCCCGCTGAGGGTCGTCCGAGACCACACACACAGGCTCTCCTACCTGGCTGAGCCAGGCCTCAACCGTAGGGCCATCGTACTCCCCTGCGGGAAGGACATCCGGCCCTCCGAAGGAAGCGGCGTATACGGCCCCCCGCCCCGCGTAGACTACCGACAGAATACCTTCCGGAGAGGTTGTTCCAAGGGCGGAGGCCGCCAGCATCTCCAGGCTGGAGACCGGCACGACCCGGACCCCCAGGGCATAAGCCAGGGCCGCTCCGTAGGCTACCCCAACTCTCAACCCTGTGAAATAGCCGGGCCCGTTGGTCAGGGCCACGAGGCCCACATCCTCCCAGTGAAGCCCCTGCTCCTTCAAAAGGCACTCCACTCTCAGAGGGAGCTCCGCGGCCTGACGCCTCCCCAGGTCCTCCGACTCCGCCCACAGGATCGCGTCTCCCTGTAGCAGCGCCACCGCGGTGAAACGCAGGCTGCAATCCAGAGCCAGCACCAACGGCATTTCCCTCATCCTCTTACCTCCCTAAGGGCTTCGGGGCACTCTCGACGCACGACGTCCAGGAAATCCCGCGCTATCCTCTCGACCCTCTCCCCACGTGCGCTCCCCTCGATCTCGCGCACCTCTTCGCTCCTGGCCCTCAGGCAGAGGTGCAACGCCTCGAAGGCGAGAGCGTCTCTCCATCGGTCCGGCCACTCCACAACCAGGAGCAACTCGTCATCGTTCAGGAAATCCTCAAGCCCCAGGTCGTCAACCCCGTCAGGGTCAAGACGATAGAGGTCCGCATGAACCAGTGTAAGCCGTCTCGTCCGGTACTCGTTCACGAGGGTGAAGGAGGGGCTCCTCACATGTCGGACCCCCAAAGCGCTCCCCAGCCCTCGGACGAACAGCGTCTTACCCGTCCCCAGTTCGCCCTCCAGCAGAAGAGTGAGCCCGCCTCTCATGACGCTCCCGAGGAGCTCTCCCAGGAGGAAAGTCCGGGCCTCGGAGTCGGAAAAGAGAGTGAAGTTCATCATTCCTCCCCCTCGCGCTCCCGTCTCAGGCGCTCCCTGCGGCGCGCCACGGCTCGAAACAGAAATGCCGCGATAATGAGGCTGAAAATAGCTATCACTTTGCGCCACGCCACAAGAGTGTCGCCACCCATGCGCGACGCGCCAATGAGAACGACCATCGCCACAGCAAAACTCAGCCCGGAAATGAAAAAACCCTTTTTGCGGATGCGCTCCGTCTTGCGAAGCTCCTCGTCCCAGTCCACCCTGCGTCGACGCGGTCTCATTTGCCGCCTCCTCCCCTCAGCTCGGTCACTACCGCCGGAAGTTCGTCCGCCAGCTCCGAGGCCAGGATGCCATCCAACCCCGACCTTTTTCTCAGGCGCTCTCCGGCCAGCGCGTGCAACGTCCCTCCCAGCAGAGCGGCCCCAAAAGGCGTCAGCCCCGCAGCCATAAAAGCCCCAGCACAGCCGGAGAGGACGTCGCCGGAGCCCGGGACGGATAGCTCCGGACCGCCAACCGTCAGACGCCGCAGCTCTCCCCCACAGGCAACCAGGCTCCCGCGTCCCTTCAGCAGGACACAGCCCCAGCGCTCCGCCAGAGCCGCTGCCGCCCCCGGCCGGTCGGCCCGGACAACCTCGGACGTCGTGCCCAGAAGCCGTGCAGCCTCTCCTTCATGCGGGGTGAGGAGGGCGTCGTCCCGGGCGCTCAGAGGCTCCCCCGGCAGAGAGAGAGCGTAAAGGCCGTCGCCATCCACTAGGATAGGCTTTGTCCAGAGTCGCCACATCGCCCGCGCGAAGGCAGAAGCCTCCTTTGATCGACCCAGGCCCGGCCCGAGAACAAGAGCCCCTACCGAGGAAAGGAGCGTTAGGGCCGCAGCCGTCCAGTCGCCCCGAACGGGCAGATGCACCACCTCAGGCAACCAGGCCGCGCAGGCGTGACAGACGCTCTCCAGGGATAGCAGGGTCACCACCCCTCCGCCGCTGCGCAAAGCCGCCAAGGCGCTGAGGGCCGGCGCGCCCGGGTAAGTCTCCGACCCACCGGCCACCAGCAGCCGGCCACGGTCCCCTTTGTGCATATCCTCCCGCCGCGTCGGCAGGAGAGCTGCGGCGTCCGAAACAAAAAAATCAGGCAAGGCCTTGTCACCTCAATTCATCGAAAAAATCGAAAAAACCGGCGCATTTTCGCGCCGGCTTTCATTATAGTATAACGTCAAAATCTCTCAAAAACAGCCCTTGGATTAATACTCTGTCACCCTCAAAACCACCCCGCAGCTCTCAAAAGGGCTGCGGGGCGGTTCATGTTCCATCGTCCAGCGCAAAGCCGAAACGCTTATTTCTCGCTCTTGGGGACGGTGAGCATGACAATGAGGGCAGCCATCAGGACGATCATGAGGTTGAAGCCAAAAGCCACCAAAGCCGCCTGACGGATGGCCGTGTTGTCCTGGCGTCCCACAAAGGTGATCATGCCGCTGATCCATTTGATGGGCTCAGTCCCGCTGCTCAGAGCCGTGAAGATCCCAGCTGAGATGGCGATACCAAAGGACGCCCCCAGGGATGAAGCCATCTTGTAAATTCCTGCTCCTGCCCCCGACTGGTTGTCCGGCAAGTTAGAGAGGGCTGCGTCCATGGACGGAGTCGCATAAAAGGCCAACCCCAGGCCCAGGAACGAGTAGGCAAGGATCGCCAGGACCTTGTAGACTGCCGTCATCACGTTCGTGAACATCAGCAGGAATACCGACAGAGCCACGATGAGGATGCCCCACACCATGGGCTTCCTGTGACCGAAGCGCTGAAGCAGCTTCTCCCCCACCCGGATAAAAAGCACGACGACCAGGGCATAACCCAGCGTTAACATGCCAGCTTGCTGGGCCGTCATCCCCGCTCCCTTCTGAACCAGCAACATGGAGACCATGAGCATGCCCATGACGCCATTGAGCAGGAAGTTGGAGAGAGTCGCACCCACGTAAATTTTGTTGGAAAAGAGGTTGAAATCGATAAAAGCCGAGGGGCTCCTCGTCTCCACCCGGAAGAAGACGATCGCGGCTATCACGGTGAGCGCCGCCAGACTGATGGAAAGAGGGCTCCCCCAACCGAAGTCGTGCCCCTTGGAGACCAGCATCTGAAGCGACACCATCGTGACCATGAAGGCCAGCACCCCGGGGACGTCAAACTTGTACTCCTCCTCGGACTCCACCTTGCTCTCCGGGGTGGACCACACCATTAAAAGCCCCGCCAGAGTCACTGCGGCCGAGGAGTAAAAGATCATCCGCCATCCGAAGTTCTGGGAGACCAGCCCTCCGAACAGAGAGGCAAAGCCTGCGCCTCCAAACGAGCCGATGGACCAGAGGCTGAGTGCCCTCTGACGGGCCGGGCCCTCCCAATAGGCCTTCACCAGAGCCAGGCTCGCCGGCATGATGCAGGCGCCGGAGAATCCCTGCAGCGCCCTACCCAGGAGCAGTACGGGAGCTGCCATCTTTCCGACAGGCGCCAAGCCCACGAGCAGCGCGCCCGCAATGGACAGGACAAAACCGATTCGGAGCACCTTAACCCTGCCGACGCGGTCCGCAAGACCTCCCATCAGGACGATGAATATCCCGGAAAAAAGCGCCGTCATGGAGACCGCAAAGTTCCTGATGGTGTCGTCCAGCCCCAGCTCTGCGGCCATCAGCGATGAGACGTTCATCGCGCTCTGGGCAAAAAGCCAGAAGGACAGAACTCCCGCGATCATCCCAAACAGAAGGATGTCGTTGCCCTTGAAAGAACCTGAGACTTCTTTACTCATCATTACCACTCCTTTCTGATCCTGTCCCTCGCCCTCCAGGGGCTCTCCGGAAGGCAGGGGGACGTTCTCCGCGTCTTTGCCGCCAGGAGCAGGCTCCTGGCGGCTTTTGCAATCCAGAGGCCTGAGCACAGGGACGGACAATTCAAACTGAACCGCCACCAGCCGGGAGATTATGACAGCAAAAGCAGCGAGGGCGTGAGTGACGGAAGGTAAAAAGGCCAGCTCCTGAGCAGCGTAGTAAACCCAACCTCCAAAAACACAGGAGAGGGCGTAAAAATCCTGACGAAACACCAGGGGCAGCTCGTTCAACAGGACATCCCGGATGAGCCCACCTCCGCAGCCGGTCATGGTGCCCATGATGACGGCAATGACGAAAGGAAACCCAGCTGACAGAGTTTTGGTAAGGCCTACCACTACAAAAAGGCCAAGCCCGACAGCGTCAAAGAACAGGAGCGCCCGGCTCAGAGAGGTGATAAACCGACCAAAGAAGAGGAACAAGAGAAGAGCTATCCCCGTGATGATGATATAAGAGGGTTCCAACATCCAAAAAGGGGTCACGCCAAGAAGGACATCCCTTATGGTTCCCCCTCCGATGGCGGTGACAAACCCCACCACATACGCGCCAAAAATGTCCACCTTTTTGTCGCTCGCCATACGGATGCCGCTGATAGCGAAGGCGAAGGTTCCAATGTAGTCGATGAGCGTTAAAAAATCCATTTCGTCGCTTCCACCTGTCTATACTGTCGCAGACGATCCTCCGCCCTTCGGCTTCTTTCTGTCTATCTTCTGCTTCTTTAATATTTTCTGTTGCCGCTGCTACTTCAGATAGTCCTCTGCCAACGCCGCCCAATAGGCCGCCCCGTAGGGCAGGAGGTCCAGGTTCACGATAAACCCGGGGTTGTGGGGCATTTGGGCGTCCTCTCCGTTGCCGATGGAGAAATAGGTCCCCTTTCTTTGCTGGAGCATGAAGGCAAAATCCTCGCTGGCCATGTAGGGACGCTTCAGGGTGCCGACGCTCTCCGGGCCAAAGGTCTTTTCGGCAACCTCCATGGCATAACGGGTCATTTCCGTGTCGGTGACCAGCACCGCACCCGGGGTCCCTTCGCGAATCTCCCACTTGCAGTTGTAGCACTCCGCCTGGGCTTTTGTGATGGCCCGGATGCGTTCCAGCATCAGAGTCCGGGTCTCAGCCTGTATGTTACGCATGGAGAGCCGCAGGATAGCGTTTGCCGGAATCACGTTGCCCGCCTCACCTGACTGGAACGCTCCCACGGAGAGCACCGAATTGTTCATGGCCGGGATGTTCCGGGAGACAATGGTCTGAAGCGCCATCACCAGGGACGCGCCAGCGACGAGCGGATCAATGCTCTTCTCCGGCATGGAGCCGTGGCTACCCTTGCCGGTGAGCTCTATCTCCCAGTTGTCAACCGCCGACATCATCTCTCCCTCGTAGAAATGGAAGGTCCCCAGCTTGAGCCCGGGCATGTTGTGCATGGCAAACACCGCGTCCATGGGGAAACGCTCAAAAAGCCCATCTTCGATCATAGCCAGACTCCCGCCCATGATCTCCTCGGCAGGCTGGAAGATAAGCCGGATGGCGCCGTTGAAATTGCGGGTGTCAGCTAGATATTTAGCAGCCCCCAGCAGCATTGTAACGTGCCCGTCATGCCCGCAGAGGTGCGACTTGCCCGGGATCTGGCTCTTGTACTCCAGGTCGTTCTCCTCCTGGATGGGAAGCGCGTCCATGTCCGCCCGAAGTCCAAGCTTCTTCTGCCCATCCCCGAGCGTCATGGAAGCGACAAGGCCGGTCCTGCCCACCTTCTCCTCCACCTCATACCCCCAGCTCTTGAGCTTCTCAGCCACAAAAGCAGAGGTGGCCTCCTCCTCAAAGGCCAGCTCAGGCTTCCTGTGGAGGGCGTAGAACCACTCCTTCATCTCTTCGTGTCGTTTCTTCATCTCCTCAAAAATCCTGCCCATCATCTCGCTCCTTTCCACAATAAGAATAAGAGCCGAGTGCGACTCCGCAGCTTTGGAACGCTCCAGAGCGTCCCACCGACCGACAGATCTTTCGAGCCTTTTGCCCTTTCTTCAGATTTCCCAGGCTTTTAAAAAACAAAAAGCTCAGCACCCTGCAGATTCAGATGGAGAAAACCCAAGGTAACAGCCCAGTACGGCTTGAAGCCACGGGGCGCCCGCAGTCTCTTGACCATGCTCTGTATTATAACTTATTGAAGTTGTCTTGTTATTAAAACTTCACAGACGCCTTAGTGGCATAGTTTGTTGAAAACAAAATTAACCGTGGAACACGCTAAAAACGCGAAAGTTTGTGCGGTCTGTTTTCTTTTTTCTCATGCCTTTTTCGTATCTTCTTCCGTTTCTTTGCTCTTTCTGTATTTTCTGAGTTTTCCATGGTTGATAGTTTTTGATTTTTCCTTTTTTCGTGCCTTTCGCGTGGTTCACGGTTCATGGAACCAGTCCTTTTTTAGTCCGTGCAAAGTTTGAGTTGATGAGTTGAACGGATAGCAGCGAGGGAGGATGAGAAGAGGTCTGGAGGGGAAGAATAGCTCCCCGGCAAAGCTGAAGCCAAAGACCTCAGACTTTATTTTGGGGCGTCCTCGTCTCTGCGTCTGCGTCGGGTTGTTTTCCTTGTTGCCAGAAGCGCAGCCCCAAGGGCGCCCGCGTACTGAGAGTCCTCACTCACCCTCACGGGCAGATTAAGGCGTTTTTCCAAAAGGGCTCTCAGGTTCCGGCTTTGGGAGACGCCTCCTGTGAAGACAACCTCCGGTTGGAGCCCCAACCGACGCATCATCCCCTCAGCACGGGAAGCGACAGCGTCCAGTAGGCCCAGAGCAAGGGCGTTTTTATCCACTCCCCGCGCCAGCAGGCCCACCACCTCCGACTCGGCAAAGACCGTGCACATGCTGGAGATGCCGTGAGGCTCCAGGTCTTCCGACAACGAGCTGAAATCTGAGAGCGAACAGCCCAGCATCACAGCCATATTTTGCAGGAACCTACCCGTCCCGGCAGCGCATTTGTCGTTCATCAGGAAATTGGCGACGTTCCCCGAGCGGTCAAGCGCAATGACCTTACTGTCCTGTCCGCCGATGTCCAGGATCGTCCTCACGCCATCCCCAAAGAGCCGGCGCGCGCCCAGGGCGTGGCACGAGATCTCCGTCACCCGACCGTTGGCCTCAACAGCATTGCGCCCGTAGCCAGTGGCGACCACACGGGGCAGTTCCAGGTCCATCCCGACACTATCCGTAAGCTCAGCTCGGAGCCTGCGGCCCGCCTCCGCCGGGTCCCAGCCTGTGGCGATCATCGCGCGCGCCACCCACTCCCCGTCCCTCAAAAGAACTCCCTTGGCCGCTACAGAGCCCACGTCGAGGCCCATCGCCCAGGACGCCAGGGAAATGCTCAAATCCCCATCATCTCCACAAAAGCACCCATGCGGGTGGAGAGCTGCTCCACATCGCCCTGATAATAGTCCGTCTCCACCGTGATGCAGGGGATCCCTGAGGCGCGCGCGGTCTCATGCACCAGGAAGCTCTCAACCGCGTAGGTGTGGCACGCCTGCAGAATAAGGTCCACAACCCCATCGGCCTCATACTCCGCCACAAGATCCTCCAACAGCTTCAGGCGCTTTCCGTTGGGGCTCATGCAGGAGCAGGGAATGCCCAGGTACTTGTGCGCCAGGGCCTCGTAGGGCGGAAGAGCCTCGTCCACCAGCTCATAGGAGGGTTTGACGCCCCCGCAGTTCTCAAAGGCGACGATAACACCGCCATTTTCCTCTATGGCGTGAAACACTTTCTCTACGCTTTTGCCCGTAGGGCAGCCCGTGACGATGATCCGTCGCTTCTCGTCCGAGACCCGGCGCTGCCCCGCCTCATAGTTCTCTCTCAGGCAACGAGTCAGCTCCCGCACTTTATTCAGATAAGCTTCTTCTCCAAAGCCTACCTTGAAGAACTCGTTAACTAAATGCAGCTCCCGACCCGAGAGCGGAGGAGGACAGAGGCGGGAGAGCTCGTAGAGCTCGTTCATGACTTTGCGTTCCTCGTTGCGCCATCGGATCTCGCGCCGAAGCGCCTCCTCCGTGATGGCCGTCCCCAGGGTCTCCTCCAGGTGACGCGCCAGAAGCTTTATCTCATGCCTCCAGGACTCCACCGCCTCCTCGCTCACGATCTGGGGCAGTTGCATCACGTAAGTGGGGCGCAGCCGGTCCAGCAGCTCATACATTTTCTTCTTGCCGTCACAGGTGGTCTCTCCGATCACGAGGTCGCAGAAGTGGAAGTAAGGACAGGTGTCCGTCAAGCCAAACCCGTAGCTGGCCTTAATGAGTGGGCAGAGGTTACGCGGCAGGTGTTCCTCCCCCGCAGCTATAGGTTTTTCGCTGGTACTGCACAGGGAGACCGGGATGGCCCCGGCCGCTCGGATGACCTCGTAAGGGGTGAAGGCGCAGTAGCACCCCACGACCTTCCGCCCTGCCTCCACAGCCTCCTTGATCCTCACAGGTCCCTCAGGTAGGGCCGCGCTCATCTTCTCAAATATCTTCTCGACATCGTGCATCGTCCGGACTCTCCTTTTTTGTTCTCCACATCAGGCTTTGCTCTCCACAACCAGGGACGAACGCCCCCTCATCCCCTGCGGCCGGAACCATGCAACGGACCACCGCAGCCGCACCGTTCTGGAGCTCCGTTCCAGAGGATTTACCGGGCCCTCGCCCCATGTCAAATCATATCCTTGTTTTCGCCGACCTCATCGACAGAGAAGCTGGCGCCTCAAGGCGCATCTTTTAGCACTTTTGGCGGAGGTGCGATTTCAGAGGACATGCCTTCGGGAATGGTGATGAGAATTCTGAAGGGGAAAAAACTAAAGAAGACCGAGGGCGGAGGAAATCGCACGACGCGATGCAACCCGTGCACCACAGGCTTGTCACAGGAAAGCGATCATGACAGAATCCTCCTCGTTCGACAGGATTTGTCCCAAAATGAAGGACAAAAAAAGTATACGTAAATGGTTGAGAAAAGACAAGCGCAAAGCAATGGCCAAACTCCAAAAAAACGTAGCACAAAAGATCGAGGGCGGGCTTGATGAGGGGACCGGGCACAACTTCAGCGCTTCCCGGGACGAGGTAGTGACAAGGGTGGCCAGAAGGTTCAACCTCTCTGAGGACGACGCCCACGTCGAAAGGCTAACGGCAAAGAAGCAGGGTGAGGTCATTGACGTTGACGCCCGTCGGGCCTGTGATGACAAGCGCCCCCACAGAGGCCAGCGCATGGTACGAGTCGTTGTCCGCCAAAAGCTTTTCCGGGTCTGCCCCGGAACGTTTCAGGGCCTCCCAAACGTCGCCGTCTACTATCCCTCCGGCCGCATCCGTGGGCCCATCGGTCCCATCGGAGCCGACCGAAGCCAGAACCGTCCCCTCCAGCCCTGCGATGCCGCGCGCGGCCGACAGGGCCAGCTCCTGATTGCGGCCACCCTTGCCGTTTCCTCTCAGGCGCACGATGGTCTCGCCGCCCAGGATCAGGGCGCAGGGAGGAGCGATGGGGCGTCCGGAGGATCGCACCTCGCGCGCCAGAGCAGCCATAAAAGCCCCGGCTTCCCGCGCCTCACAGTCCAGGGTGCTGGTGAGGAACAGGGGTAAGTAGCCGAGCTTTCGCGCCTCTTCCTGGGCAGCCTCACACAGGCCCAGAACACTGCCGGTGATGACGGTCTCAACATTGTCCAAAGCCTTTGGCGTCTCGTGCCTCAGGAGTTTCCGGAGCTGCGGGCTGAGGGAGAGAGCGTACTTTTCGACGATGGCGAATGCCTCATCCACAGTTGAGGAGTCCGGAAAAGCCGGGCCGGACGCGATTGAGTCCAGCCGGTCGCCTAAGACGTCAGAGAGGACCACGGAGTAGACGAAGGCTGGTGCCGCTCGCAGGGCAAAGCGCCCGGCCTTCACGGAAGAGAGGCGCTTGCGGATCGTGTTGATCTCTACGATGTCCGCCCCGCAGGCCAGGAGCTGCTCCGTCACGGAGATAAGGTCGCTGAGCGATACGCCCTCCTGCGGCTTCTCAAAGAGCGCCGAGCCTCCACCCGAGATCAGGAACAGGACCGTGTCGTCTGCGTTCAGGTCCTCCACCGCCCTCAACAGGACTTCGGTGCCCCTCAAGGTGTTCTCATCCGGCAGAGGATGTCCCGCCTCATGGATCTCCAGCCCCTCGATAGGACCTGAAGAGTGTCCGTACTTGGTGATGACCACCCCTCCGTCAAACTCCCCTTTCAGCACATCAACAGCGGCTTTGGCCATGCGCCAGGCAGCTTTGCCGATAGCTGCAATGATGAGCTTCCCACCCCGTCCACGGCACGACGCAAACCCCGCGCTCTCCAGAGCCGCCTTGACGGCGTTCTCCGGCAGAACGCGCCGGATGGCTGCCTCCACAATGTTCCTCGCGTCCTCTTTAAGACTCATGCGTACCTCCTTTAGAAAGATTTTTACAAGCCTCCGAGAAGCCCCGTCGACGACCTTCATTTTATCCCATCAAAACCACTAATGCACCGTTGATTTAACAAGCGTTTCCTTAGAACTGGATGGTATATCCTCCTCCAGGAATCCCGGAAACATGGCGAGATACAGGGGGATGGAGGCAACTTCAGGTTGGAGATGGAATAAATATATGCACAGGAAAATCAGCCTGTGATAGAATGAAAGAATTGGGATTGACTCCATTTCTTAACTTTTATTTTGTTTTTCTATCGTCTTTAACTGCTTTTCATCTTTTTATATATTTTCTTGTGTACTTCCTCATTACTTTTTCAGAAAACTATAAATGAATTGTGAGGATGATTGGGATGCGATACCTGAAAACTGTCCGGCAGCGCCTGATGTTTTTTGTCGGAGTCTTGAGCGTAACAGCTATCACGCTGGTCTCGGCCGGAGGAATCAATGTCTCCAAGCGCCTGTTGAACGAACAGCTGGCTGAAAAAGCCCAGGATAATCTACAAGCGATCCTCTCCATCATGAACATGCGAAAACAAGAGTCTCTGCATTCCGCCAAAACCCTCTCCACGCGCAAGGACGTCGCTCAGGCCGTAGAGTTTGCGGACTTCAATCTCCTCCAGAAGACCCTCCAGCCGTTGCTGGAACAGTCGGGCATGGAGTATCTCGTCGTCACCAACTCAGAGGGACGCGTGCTGTACCGGGCTCACCGCCCTGACGAGATCCCGGCCAAGGATGACAACATCTACAACCAGTGGAACATCCAGCGCGCCCTGGCCGGCGAAGAGACTGTCGGCATCGAGGAGGGGGCTGTCGTCAAGCTCTCCCTGCGCGCGGGCGCTCCTGTACACAACGCCTTCGGAGACATCATCGGCGCCCTTTCCACCGGCTACACGATCAGCTCAAACTCCATCGTGGACGAAGCCTGCAAGATGACCGGTGGGGTATTCTCCTTCTTTGCCGGCAAAGACCGCATCTCCTCCTCAACCCTTGAAGAGAGTGGTAAACGCCTCGTGACCCCCCTCTCTCAGGAACTCTTTCCCACCGGTAAACCCGCGAAAACTCCAGCTCCCATCCTGCACGCCGAAGACCCTGAGCTGGGGGCCTCCCATCACAGCGTGTTCACGCCCCTCGTCGGTACCGACGGAACCGTCGTGGGGGCCCTGGAGTCCAGCCTCTCTTACGACCAGGTCGCAGCCGTCCGGAGGTCGGCCATCAACTCCACTCTCATCATAGGCGTCTCCCTTCTTCTGCTCTTCATGCTCGCCTGCTGGCCGTTCGTCAACTCCATCACCCGTCCTCTGCTCCGCCTGAGACTCGCGATGACCCGCGTTGAGAGCGGCGACCTCTCCGCCCACGCCGAGGTCATGTCCGACGGAGAGCTAGCTGAACTGACGGCCACCTTTAATCAGATGACACAACAGCAGGCTGCTACAGTGAGGCAAATTCGGGAGTCGTCCGATTTCGTCCAGCATGCATCACAGGAGATAGCTAACACCACAATGGAGGTGACTGCCGCTACAGAGGAGGCTGCAGCCAGCGTCGATTCGGTCTCACAGCTCATGAGGAAGGGCAGGGACCTCGCTGAGACCGCCACCGGCAAACTTCAGGAGCTGGCCAGCCTGATAGCCGCCACCTTCCATAAGGGGCAATCGGTCCTTGAGAGCTCGCAGGAGACCTTGAGGACCGCTGAGTCCGGCCGTAAAATTGCAGCCGAAGCCGTAGAGGCCATGGACAGAGCAAAAGATCTCAGCGAGGATACGGAGCGGTTGATGCAGATCCTTGAGGAGAACTCGCGCCGCATCTCCAACATCACGGAGACCATAACCTCCATTGCCCGCCAGACCAACTTCCTGGCGCTCAACGCTGCCATTGAGGCGACGCGGGCAGGAGAGGCCGGAAAGGGTTTCGCCGTCGTGGCGGACGAGGTGCGCCAGCTCGCTGAGGAGTCCAACAAAGGCGCCTCCCAGGTTGCGGAGCTTGTGGCCCGCATCGTGGAGAACACCGCAGGCGCCATGGAGAGCATCCAAAAAAACCGCGTCGAGGTCGAAAACGGGTTCGCCACCGTGGAGCGGACCGTCAAAGCTCTTGAGGCCATCTCCGGGGCGACCCACGAGACAGGCTCGGCCATCCAGGAGATGGTCGAGATGGCCCAGTCCGAGGAGGAGAACTCCAGACAGCTCGTCAAGATGATAGAAGGTCTCCTTAAAAGCCTGGACGAGAGCGCGGAGAGAGCGGAGGAGGTCTCCGCCATGACCGAAGAGGTCAGCAGCTCGGCCATAGACATCAGCGCCCGGACTCAGGAACTCAGCTCCATAGCAACGGAGCTGGGAGACAAGGTCTCCCTCTTCCAGCTGCCTGACGCGCCGTCAGAGCTCTCCGACGAAGAGAGGTTCAGGCAGGCCAAATCCGACCAGCTGCTCCTGAAGATCCACATCGCCAACATGCTGAAGGGAAAACCTTCCTCCCACTCTGAGGAGAAAATCCCCTCCGGACAGTCCGCCTTCGAACTGTCACACTGCTCACCCGACAGCCCCCTGAGTAAGGACCTTCGCTTCAAGAGCATCGAAACCGCCCGTCAGACGGCACACGAGCAGGCTCGCCTCGCAGTCGCAGCCCACGCGCGCAAGGACGCCCGTCAGGCAGCAGAGCATTTCAAAAAGTTGGAAAAACACTCCGGCGAGGTCATCAAAAGGCTGAACAGACTGCTGAAAAAGACAAAGACTCGCAAGTCTTCATGACCTCCCCTTGCAAGATCGAACAGGGCCCCAGTCAAGTAATGGCTGGGGCCCTGATTCGATTCAAGAGTGTATTTGTCTAATATCCGCGTCCGCCGGAGAAATGCCCGTCCCCACCGGAGAAGTGTCCATAGCCGCTGGAGAGGCTTGGCACCCGGACCGGGTTCGGGAGATCCGAGCCGCGCGGCATCACGTAGTGTCCTTTGACGCCCTGCCGGTCCAGCAGCACAGGGTATCCGTCCGCAGTCAGAGTGCCGAGGGTCTGAGGGTTCCGGCGCGGGCGAAGGTCCATCGTGAAGGAGTTCCCACAGTCCGGATGCGCTATCAGAGCCGGGTCTGAGAAGGGCCAGGGAGCAAAGGCCAAGGCTGCCGACGAAAACATCAGAACCAAGGACACCGCCAGGACTTGGAGATATGTAAGGCTCCTCATCGCGCAGGGACGACCTCCCCCATCCAGTAATACCCCCACATCGTGGCGTGCTGAGCCAGGACAGGCGTATCCGGTTCGTACCAGACGAACTGAGTGCGCTTCACCATGCGCACCAGATCGTACAGGCGGTTCTTCAGGGCGTCCACAGGACGCTGGCTCTCCCTCACAGTCACCTGGTACCAGGAGCTTCCGGTCCAGACGTAGATGACCTTAGGCCTGTTCCCCTTCCAGGCCACGGGGGTGGCGGGGTTGTGCAGCACGCCAATGCGATCCACGGTCTTCTGCCAGGTGCCTATGGCCATGAATCGAGGATTGAAGGTCCAATCGGGGACCCAGGTGGAATAGGCCTTCTGGAGGCCCTGCGGGCTCTTCAGTCCGGTGGGCTGCGAGACCTCAAGCTTTCTGGTCCCGGCCGAGGCAAGGTCCTGGGTCGAGATGATGGACGATATCTGATGCGACTGAGCCCAAGGCGATAGTCCGGCCATGGAGGGGACCACCGAACCCACGACGTAGTTGGTCGGCGTCAGGTTAGGGCCCGACATGGTGCCATAGACCCACACCCCGTCCGCGTTCTTCTTCACCGCATACCCGTCAAAGGTGACGTACCACCCCTTCGGCATCTCATAGGGCTGATACACGTAAAAACGCATCCCCGCATAAGCGGGCTGTGCCACCAGAAGAGGCTCGGCCACGTAAACCTTGGCCTCTGCCTCGCAGGGAAACCCCAGCCCTGCGGCCACCAGAACCAGGAGCGGTAGCAAATGCAGAAATCGCCTCCGCCATGTGTTCAGCGAACTCATTCTCTCGCTCTTCATCCTCGCTTCATCCTCCCAAAGCTCTCAAAGCTTTCAAAAAAAATTCGTGCTACAGAGGGTCCCTCTCTATTAAAGCTGCCCTGCCCAGGTATAGCCCCAGGCCGCAACCTGCCGGGCCCACTGCTCCTCGTCCGGGAAGTAGCCGCCCCCCAGGTTCATCACACGAGTCAGCTCGTCTGAGGCAACCTTCAGGGTCTTCGCGGGGTCCAAGGGAATCTTCTTCGGCCTCACGCGATACCAGTCGTCACCGGTCCAGACGTAGATGACCTTGGGGCGACTGCCCTTCCAGGCAGCAGGAAGCCCGAGGGAGAGCAGCATCCCCGCCCTATCCACGTGATTGTTCCAACCCCCCATAGCCAGAAACCGGAACCTCTTATCACGATTCGGGCTCACTGCCATCCTCTGGACCACAGGCAGGAGAGCTGTCGGTTGAGAGAGGGAGCTCTCACGGAAGTCATCGCAGCGTGGTCGGTAGTACGAGTAGTGGGTCGGAAGAATCGGGACTGTATAGGCGTACGCCCTTGCGTAAGGGACAACGTAGGGAACCCTACCCCACCGTGTACGGACAAAGAGGCCATAGGGTGCAGGGTAAAGGGCAGGGGCACAGACGTAGGTATGTGTCCTTGCTTGAGGGGCAACATAGGGACAAGAGACGGGAGCTCGATAAAAGCCGAAGGGCTGCCGGAGCGCCGGGGTCCAGGAAACAGCAGGCGACCTGCAGCTGGCCACAGGCGCCACCTCCACAGGAGCGGGAAACAACAGAGGAGTAGGGGGACAGACCATGAGGACATCCGCCTCCGAAGGAGCTCCCACGAAGAGCACCGAAACAAGCAACAAAACCAGGGGCCCTCGGAAGACACACAAGGTCTTGCGTTCCATCAAGACATCTCTCCTTTCACAGTTTTCCGCATCCAACGCTTCCCTAAGATAGACCTATGCTCCCCCTCTCAGGGGCCAGGGGACGCATGGGGAGGAGCCTCCTGAAGTAAAGGCTCCGGCCCGATCCAGGTCTCGGGAGGAACGTAAACCGGCCCTCCGTCCTGCAGGGTCTCACCCGGCCCAGGCGGCACGTAGACACCCGGCTGCCAGGGATTGCCCATGTCAGGCATTGCGCCCGGCTCGGGAGGAATGTAGACGGGGACCCTGGGCCGCTCCGGATCCGGCAGGGGCGGAGCGGGCCGCCGCCGGGCCTGAGGTGCGTCAGGCGGTATAACGGCGATGCCAAGGTCGTCGGTGGGAATGGGGTAAACCCGTGCGGGACGCAGAGGATCCCACAGTGGCACACGCTCTCCATCGCTCGGGTAGGCCACCAGACGGGAGAGGGGCGGGAAGGTCGGGTCGCAGTCCAGGGCCCTGGTGAAGAAGACCTGAGCCTGCTCGAACTGTCCCATCTTCTCGTGACAGAGCCCGTACCAGTACCAGGCATTGGGGTTGTGGCGCTCCTCCTGCACTGCCTTTTGAAGCCAAGGGCGCGCCTTTTCACAGCGTTCCTGCTGCATCAGAGCAATACCCCGCTGCAGCGAGGTCAGCTTGGGCGCTGCCTTTTCCACCTTTTTTACGGACTTTACGGGCGCTTTTTTTGTCGCCTTTTTGGCAGGCGCTTTTTTGACCGGCCTTCTCACCGGCGCCTTGCGCACGGATTTTTTGATGGGAGGCGCAGGCTTCTCGTCGGCCGAAACGTTTCCGTTGGCCCAGGCCGAGGTCCCGCCCGACCCGAGCCCCCAGAGGAGAAGGGCTCCGACCAGAGCTCTTAAGAACCGGCGTCGGGCCTTCTTCCCGCGCTCAGGATGCTCTGTTAGCTTGCTCATCGTTTTCAGCTCCTCGGTCCCGTCACCTTGATGACGATGTCTTTCAGCTGGATAGGTTCCTTCTTGTTATCGCGTATAACTCTCACGACCGCGTTCTTCTCCTGAACGGAGAGGACTTTGACCTTTCCGACGGTCTTGGGGAGCACGACGACAGGGTGCTCCGGGTCCACCGTCACGTAAGTGTCGCTGCGCACCACTTCAAGGACGTCACCCACTCGGATGGAGTCCTGCCGCCCCAGGGATATGATGTACTCGCGTCTCTTGCGCTTGGAGTTCGCCGTTGGGGAGATGATGCGGCCCACGGTGGTGAAGGAGGGGGAGAAGAAGTCACGCCCCTCAGCCTCCGCGTCCGGCTCGTTACGCCGGATGGCGGCGCTGACCTGGCCCATGGCCTGATCGTAGGCATCCGAGATGGCATTTTGAATGGCCTGCCAGTGCGAGGAGTCCCGGAATTGGCTCCAGGTGGGGCGGCTCATCCTCTGCCCCCGATCGCGCGTGCCCGTCAGCCCGAAAAGGTCCAGCCCTCCCTTGAGAGGGAACGGAAGCGAGACAAAGGCAACGTCCATCCAGTAAAGGTTCTCAGCACCTTCAAAAGTGTAGCGCCTGTCCGCTCCAGAGGCTGTGCGAGTGGCAAACTGCTCGGCCCTGCGGGCGTCAAAGAGGCGCATACGCAGGTTGACCGTCCCGGTGTCGACGCGGCCCATCACCTCCCGTTCCTTAAGGCGGGCCTCAAAGAGCTCCATCTGCACGGCCATATCGTCTGGTTTCCTGGGGCCGTTCAGCCATCGGTTCATCCCGTTCTCGTCCAGAACGCGGACGTCAATGAGCGCAGAGCGCTTGAACAGGACCTCCAGGTAATCCGACATCTTTCGCTCCAGCACATTGTAAGGGTAATACTTGCTCTCCCATACCTCAAGCCCCGTCGTATTTTCCGTCGGAAAGATAACTACAGAGAGGCGCCGGGGCCCGTCCCCCCACGCCCGGAACGGGAAAAGGGCCAGGAACAAAAACAGAACTCCTACCGTAAGGGCCCCTCTGAGGGCTCGGCCCGTCTTCATGGATGGCATTCACTCCTTGCCTTTCTGGTTCTCCTGAATTTAAGATACAATCACCGCTTCTATTTTACTATAAGAACGACGGGAAAACCCATGAATTTATTTACGGGTGTGTATCAACCCATCCTTTCTCCCGGCGGGGCACAGATTTTACCCCTCCCAACTCAGCATTTTTATCTTGCTTTCCTCCGAGAACTAAGTTATCATGAACAACTGAAGGAAGCATCATCAGAAAGAATTTCAGACAGTGGAAGGTTACAGGATTTTTTCTGTGGAGGTTTTCTGAAGCATCTTGCGAGGGGTTTCCAAAACGTACATTACCCAAACGAGAAAAAGAAGGGAGATTCTTCAAAAATGGCACGATTTGACGTTTTTAAATGCAACAAGTGCGGTCGCATCATTGAGGCGCTCAACGACGCAGCGGGGCCACTGGCCTGCTGTGGGGACCCGATGAACCTCATGAAGGAGCACACCGCCGACGCTGCCGGTGAAAAGCACGTCCCAGTGTTTGACGGCTGCAAGGTTCAGGTAGGAAGCACTATCCACCCCATGGACCCCGACCACTACATCGAGTGGATAGAAGTCATTGACGGGGACAGAGTGTGCCGCAAATTCCTGAAGCCGGGCGAACAGCCTGCGGCTGATTTTACGGGAGGCGCCTGCTGCGGCGGCAAACCCATAGCCCGTGAGTACTGCAACAAGCACGGACTTTGGAAGGGGGAGAAGTAGGACGATGATCTCGAAAAAAATGGTTGCGGCCATCAACGATCAGATCAAAGCGGAGTTTGATTCCGCCTTCATCTATCTGGGGATGTCCGCTTATTTCGAGGACAGCGATCTGCCGGGCATGGCTCATTGGATGCGAAAGCAGTATGAGGAGGAAGTGGAGCACGCGGAGAAGTTCATGGACCACCTCTATGAGAGGGGTGCGACCGTAAAGATCCAGGAGGTCGCCAAGCCGAAGGAGAAATATGACGGCCCACTTGACGTCTTCAAGGAGACCCTGAAGCACGAGCAGCACGTCACAGCCCTCATCCACAAGCTCATGGATCTGGCTGTTGAGGAGAAGGACTACGCCACTCAGTCGATGCTTCAGTGGTTCATCGACGAGCAGGTGGAGGAGGAGGCCAGCGTCACTGCCATCATCAAGAGCCTTGAGCTCCTTGGAGGCTCGGGCGGCATCTACATGTTGGACAGGGAGCTGGGCCGCAGGAGCGGCGACGACGATTAACTGCAGCGCCCATTAAAAACAAAGAGGGACCTCGCCGTCCCTCTTTGTTTTTACAGGAAGAAAGGAAGGACAGAAATGGAACAAAACCTGGATCCCAGAGCTTTGTATTCCATCAGTTATGGCCTCTACATCATCGGCACGGAGTGGGAAGGGGCCTTGAACGGCCAGATAGCCAACACGGCCATGCAGCTCTCCTCCAGCCCGGTCTCCGTCTCCGTCTGCCTGCACAAGGACAATCTCACCACGGAGCTGATGCGGAAGAGCCGGAAGTTCTCGGTATCGGTCCTGGCAGAGGACGTCGATATGCCCTTCATCGGAATCTTCGGGTTCCGCTCGGGGCGGGATCATGACAAATACGCAAAGGTCCCTTACGAGATGGGCTCTCTGGGGCTCCCTCTGGTGACAAAACACGTGGTGGCCGACCTGGAGGCCCAGGTGACGGAGATTGTGGACGTATCCACCCACGAGCTCTTCATCGGCACAGTCAAGAGCGCCCGCACCCTGACCTCCGCCACCCCTCTGACTTACGCCGCTTACCACACCCTCAAGAAGGGTAAGTCGCCCGCCAACGCCCCCACCGTCATCTTCAACAGCATCAAGTGATCCCTCCGGAATGTTGCCCATGAGAGAAGGCTCCCGCCTCGACCGTATGAGGGCCTTTCTGGACGGACTTTATTACGTCTACAACCGAAAAGAGCTGGTCGACCCCGACCCGCTCATTTTTTTATACCGTTATGAGGACCCTGCGGACAGGGAGGTTGCAGGCCTTTTGGCCTCGTGCCTAGCCTACGGGCGCGTCGCGCAAATATTAAAGAGCGTGGACCGGGTCCTTGATGTACTCGGAACAAAGCCCAGTCGCACCTTGAAAGAGTCCGGCGCTCCGCCCCTACCCGACTTCCGGCATCGGTTCACGGCCTCAGAGGACGTGAGCCGTCTGATCCGAAACCTCGCCCGCCTCCTGCGCCGTCACGGCTCCCTTGAAGTTTTTCTAAAAAGAGCCTGGCAGGAAAAGGGCGGCCTGCTGCCGGCGCTTGACGCGCTCTCCGCAGAGCTTGAGCCGGAGCGAACGGGGTTTCCCCTTATCCCCGCCCCCGGGGACGGGAGCGCTTGTAAGCGACTTTTCCTCTTCCTCAAGTGGATGACACGGCGCGACGACGTGGACCCCGGGGGCTGGACCTTCATCTCCCCGCGGGACCTTATAATGCCCACGGACACCCACATCCACTCCCTGGCCCTGGGCCTCGGCCTGACGCGACGGAAAGTCGCCGACCTGACGACCGCCCTTGAGATCACGCGCGCTTTCTCCTGCATATCGCCGGAGGACCCGACGCGCTATGACTTTGTCCTGACCCGATTCGGAATCCGCTCCGGGCTCGACGCCAAAGGGCTCCCCAGCCTGCTCGACTGACTCTGACCCAAACTTCGCACAGATTAAAAAAGGACTCATCTCATGAATCGCGAACCACGCGAAAGGCACGAAAAAACAATTAACCACGGAAAACACGGAAAAGAAAAAAACAAAAAAGAATGTTAAAATGAAAAAACATGAAAAACCGCGCGGGCAGATGACGCGCGGCACAATTACGATACAATGCGAGGACGCAATCCATGACTATTCTCAAAGAAGGATTCACTCACAAGGACCTGCTGCAGCTTGCCCCAGATAAGCTCCCGGAGCTGGCGTCGGAGGTGCGGCAGAAAATAATCCGCGTCGTGGCGGAGAACGGAGGGCATCTTGGTTCCTCCCTGGGTGCCGTGGAGCTGACCATCGCTCTTCTGCGCCGCTTTGACCCAGTTCGCGATCACATCGTCTTTGACGTAGGACATCAGGTCTATCCCTACAAGATCCTCACCGACCGGTCCGACCGCTTTGAAACGCTCCGCACCAAGGGCGGCATCTGCGGCTTTCCCCGCCGTGCGGAGAGCCCCTGTGACCATTTCAACACGGGGCACAGCAGCACCTCCATCTCCGCCGCTCTGGGCTACGCCAAGGCGCGGGACCTGAAAAATGAGGACCATCACGCCATCGCCTTCATCGGCGACGGCGCCCTGATCAACGGTCTGGCCTTCGAGGCCCTGAACCACATCAAGGAGACCCAGACCCGCCTGATCATCGTCCTGAACGACAACAGACACTCCATCAGCCCTCGCGTGGGCGGCTTCGCCACCATGCTGGCGCGCCTATCCGCGAACCCCGGATACAACAAGCTCAAGTCCGCCGTCAAGGAGGCCTGCCGTGTGCTCCCTGCGGGAGGGGCTCTGGAGAAGGCGCTTGAGAACCTGAGGGATCAGATCAAGAGCATCGTGAAGCCCTCCAACATCTTTGACGACCTCGACATCAACTACTGGGGCCCTTTCGACGGGCACGACATTGAGGGAGCCGAAATGATCTTTGAGCTCGCCAAGAGTTACGACCGCCCGGTGCTGCTGCACTTCAACACCGTGAAGGGCAAAGGGCTCCCCGAAGCGGAGGAGAACCCCACCAGATATCATCAGATGGGCCCCCGCGTGGAGCGCGAGCAGCCAAAGGCCCGTTCCTGGAGCGAGGCAGCCTCGACCGTCACGGAGCAGCTGGCCCGCTCGGACCCGCGCATCGTCTGCCTCACCGCCGCCATGGCCACAGGGGTCAAGCTGGAGAACTTCCGAGCCCAGTTCCCCGAGCGCTTCTTTGACGTGGGCATCGCTGAGAGCCATATGCTGACCTTTGCCGCCGGGATGGCTGCTGGGGGCCTGCGCCCCTGGGTGTTCATCTACTCGACCTTCCTTCAGCGCGCCATGGACCAGCTCACCCATGACGTCGCCCTACAAAATCTCCCCGTGGTCCTGATGGTGGACCGGGCCGGCCTGGTCGGCTCCGACGGAGATACCCATCAGGGCCTGCTGGACGTCTCCTGGGCTCGGGCCATCCCCAACCTGGAGGTCTACGCGCCCGCCGACGAGGTCTCCCTGCGCCAGATGATGGCTCACGCCTCTGAGCGGGAGGGGCCCACCCTCATCCGCTATCCGCGGGGCTCGCTGCCCATCCGTAACAATCTCTTCAACGGCAAGGAGAATCTGGGCCCCGTCCGCATACGCGACGGGGAGGGCTGGGCCCTGCTGGGCCACGGGGTCACAGTCCATCTGATGTTGGAGGTGCGAGCGCGCGCCGAGGCCGAGGGGCTGCCCGTCCCTGCCGTCGTGGACCTGAGGCGTCTCAAGCCCCTCTCGGCCGACGACCTGCACCCCATCCTCAAAGGGTATCCGCTGGTCGCCATCGCGGAGGAGACCTATCTGAACGGTGGATTGGGAGAACAGCTGGCCGTCCACATCGCAGAAAACAACATCCCGACGTTCCTGAGGCGCTTTGGCGTGCCGGACGTCTGCGTGGAGCACGCCACCATCCAGGAACAGCGCGAGCGCTACGGCCTCACGGTCGAAAACATTCTGGCCGTCTGCCGGAGTTGCCTGCCCCGCAAGGTTCACTCGGCCTGATGGCGTGCAAAGCTCGCAAAGCGCACAAGGCTCACAAAGATCGCCTGGACAAGCTGCTGGTGGACCGGGGCCTCGTTGAGAGCCGGACGCGGGCCCAGGCTCTCATCATGGCAGGACACGTGCGCGTGAACGGCATACGTGCCCTTAAGGCCGGGACTCAGATCTCACCCGACTGCGTGCTGGAGGTGGAGTCCGGGCAGCGCTGGGCCAGCCGGGGCGCCTTTAAGCTGCTGCGCGCCTTTGAGCTCTTTCCCCTTGACGTCGCCGGACGTGCCGTCCTGGACCTGGGTGCCTCGACCGGCGGCTTCACCGATGTCCTGCTGGATAAGGGCGCACGCAAGGTCTATGCTGTGGACGTGGGGTACGGACAGCTCCTCTGGCGCCTGGCCTCCGACCCTCGCGTCGTCGTCTTGGACCGAACCAACGCCCGTAACCTCACGCCCGCCCATCTGGACGAGACGCCCGAGCGCGCGGTCTGTGACGCCTCCTTCATCTCCCTGAAACTGCTCCTGCCGGTGCTCGACGCCCTGCTTCCCGAGGACGCCAGAGCGGTCGTCCTCATCAAACCGCAGTTTGAGGCCGGACGGGAGCGGCTGGGCCGCCGAGGCGTCGTCCGAGACCCTGAGGTCCACGTCGAGATCCTGGAAGAGCTCCTGGCCTTCATCGGGGAGCATACAGGCTTTTGCGTCTCCGGCCTCTCCTGGTCCCCCATCCGGGGGCCGGAGGGCAACGTGGAGTTTCTCTGCTTCCTCACCCGACCCGACGCCGACACCGATGCTGACAAAAAAACCTCCGAACCTTCAGAGCCCCGGGCTGTCGTCGTCGCTGCTCACGCCGCCCTGGCGCCCTGACGCACCCTCCCTTGGGAGTGAAACCCATTGCCGACGAAAGGACTAAAGGAACGAACATGTCAAACGGGAAACACGAACCCAACCAACCGGACCCTTCCGACTCCTCACTGCCGATAGACGCGCTGCGCCAGTTCGGCGCCCTGCCGTTTCGCGACATGGACTCTGTGAAGCTGGATACGGACCGTCTTGCCAGGACCGGTTTTTCCGAAGTAATCTACTGCCCCGGGAAGAGCGACAGTCAGCTCCGCAAAATAGCGCAGGCTCTGAAAGACACCTCCGAGAGCGTGCTGTTCTCCCGCATCACCCCCGCCCAGCACGCTCTGGTCGCCGCCCTGCTCCCGGACGCTATCTACCACGAGCAGGCGCGCCTGACAGGGCTGAAGCGCAAGCCCTCCCAACACACCCCCGGCGTCACCGTCGTGACGGCGGGCAGCAGCGACGTCCCGGTGGCCGAGGAGGCAGCAGTCACAGCCGAGTACATGGGCTGCGACGTCAAGCGGCTTTATGACGTGGGAGTGGCCGGACTGCATCGCCTTTTAGCCCATCTGGACAGCCTCCAGAGCTCAAAAGCCATCGTTGCGGTCGCTGGCATGGAGGGCGCCCTCCCCACCGTTATCGCCGGGCTGGTGAGCTGCCCTGTCGTCGCGGTCCCCACCAGCACCGGCTACGGGGCCAACTTGGGCGGGCTCGCGCCGCTTTTGACGATGCTCAACTCCTGCGCCATGGGCGTCAGTGTCGTCAACATCGACAACGGGCTGAGCGCCGGCTATCTCGCGGCCCGCATCGTCCTTCAGATAGAGACTGCCCGTCGATCGTTGTGGAGCGAGGGCAAACCATGATCACCCGCACGCTTCTGGAGCGCATCTTTGAGGCCGCGTTCATTGAGCGATGGAACGATCACCCTCACCCAGACGTCTTCACGGAGCTGGGTAAGCAGGGACACAAGATGATCATCGCCTGGGTCCTCGGCAGGAGCGAGGAGGATGCAGGGCAAAGGATGGACTGGAACGCCCTGATCGAGGGAGGGGTCTTTGAGTTTCTGCACCGTGTGGTGCTGACGGACATCCGCCCGCCGGTCTTTCATCGGCTGATGCAGAACCCCGTCACGAGGCAGGAGCTGAACGACTGGGTCTCCGAGAAACTGGAGCCGGACCTGGCTGCCCTGTCCCCTCGGATGGCGCGACGGTTCCGCAACTATCACAGCGTCCGGGAGCGCACGCCAGGCCTCGTGCGGCGCCTGCTGAGGGCCGCGCATTTTATGGCCACGAAATGGGAGTTCTCCTTCATCGAACACTGGAGCGCCTCCATGTACGGGATCGATCAGACCGCACGGGAGATAGCCGCACAGATGAAGGCGATAGACATCCCGGCCGCCCGAGCCATGCTCCTGAACCCGGACTCCCCTCTCTGGGGCTTCATCTCCCTGGTGGGGCAGCTCTCCTTCCAAAAACGGTGGGCTCAGACGCCGCGTGTGCCCAAGACCTCGGTATTGGGACACCTGTTCTTCGTCGCCGTCGTCGCATGGCTGGTGTCCCACGAGATTGGAGCTTGTCCCAAACGTCTCTACAACAACTTTTTCGGGGGACTTTTCCACGACCTCCCAGAGGTGCTGACGCGCGACATCATCTCCCCGGTCAAGGCCTCAGTGGCCGGCCTGGAAGAGACGCTCCACCACTACGAACGCCAGGCGATGGAGGAACGCATCTACCCCCTTCTGCCTCCTCACTGGCACGAGGAGCTGCGCCGCTACACCGAGGGGGAGTTTTTTAACAAAACCTGGCAGGAAGGCCAGATAGACCCCCTCCAGCTTCACCCCGAGGATATCCCCGATGAGCTGAACCACGACTGCTACAGCCCGATGGACGGACGCCTCATAGAGGCCTGTGATAAGCTAGCGGCCTACATTGAGACCTCCATATCCATCGACACGGGCATCCGCTCGCCCGCCCTGCAGGACGGCAAACGCCACCTCTACGAGCGGTTCCACCGCGCTCAGATCAATGGCTTCCCCATCGGCTCGCTCTTTGAATACTTTCGATGAACGGTGAATGGTGGGGCTGGAGGACGGGGAAGATCGCTCCCCATATGAAAAGTATAGTTATTCAGGCTTTTTGCTGCTGTTTCTGGATGTGGTTCCGAATTGCAAGGTTAAATTTCGCCGCTTGCTCAATGAAGTGAGCGGCGAGCTCTGGGGTGACATTTTCTTGAATCGAATAATCACCTTGATTACGAACTCTCTCAAGCTGCCCAAGGACACGCCCCATCTCTTGAGGGAAAATTCCTGTGTGGATGAAGTCCTTATTGAAAAGAGCGATTCCGCTTCGATGCCCTCGTTTCTTTGCGATAACAAGTCCATCCTGTAGGAAGAGAGCTTGCATCGCATGAAAGGCACTGTAATATGCAGCACTAGCCGCTTTCGATGGAAAAACATTTAACAAATATTTGGCTGCATTCAAGTTTTCCTCAGATTTTTCAAGGCTTAGCTCTATCATGATTTTTCGTTCATCAGGTTGAAGCGTCATGCTAAACCCCCGTCCCGCTCAAATAGAGATACCCCCTCTGCATCAATACGCTTAAAGACAGGTTCAAGTCTCCATCTTGGAATGCCTCTTACTTGACGTTTCAGAGCTGCCTCGGTTTCTACCAAAGGGGACAACAGGACATACCATTGGTCAACGTTGTCAGGGTCTTTAAAAGCGATATCGTAAGAAACGTCAGTTGCAATATCCGTGATGTCAAGCATTTTTTGGACGGGATCCCCCTCATGCAACAAGACAAACACATCTGTATCTGAATTGTCATCAAAATCCCCTCGTGCCATAGAGCCAAAGAGCGCTACTCGTATTAAATTGTCTCCTTCTGACTCCTGCAATCTACGGACAAATTCCACCAAGGCTTTCTTCACTGCATCTTTGAGACGCAGTTTGTGAACAGACTCTTGTGCTGTTACAGCCATATCTCTCACCTCCAGCCCATTAAATCTATTTACTCGTGATTATATCGCATGGCAAATCCCTATCGTTCATGATTTTGTGACCTTCGAGCTCAAACTTCGCATAAGCAGGCGACCGGCTACTTTGAAGCCGTTTTTCTCCAAGGCTTCGAATGCCGTGTCGTATAGCGAGCTACGGGCTTCGCCCTTCGGTCCTGCTTATGTCGAAGCGAAGCCCCCACGGCTTCGTCTTCGACTGATTACGCAGATGGACGCAGATTAAAAAACAAAAGCTCTTTAACCGCGAAACGCGCTAAAAACGCGAAAATCGCGAAAACTTGTATGATCTGTTTTTCTTTTTTCGTGCTTTTTTCGTGCTTTTTTCGTGTCTTTCGCGTGGTTCGCGGTTCCGTTTTTCTGTTTTTCCGTTTCCTTCCAAGTTTTTTCAAGTCTTTTTCCGTGTTTTCCGTGGTTCGCGGTTCCTTCCCTCTCACCTCCCACCCTCCAGCCTCAGCAGCTTTTCCTTGACCTCCAGCCCTCCTCCAAAGCCGCCCAAACCCCCTCCCGCTGCCACCACCCTGTGACAGGGGATCACGATGGGCAGCCGGTTACGATGGTTGGCGCCGCCCACGGCGCGGCTGGCTTTGGGGCTCCCGATAGCCGCGGCTATCTGTCCGTAGGTCCGTGTCTGCCCGTAGGGAATTGCCAGGAGCGCGTTCCATACGCGAAGCTGAAAATCTGTGCCGCTGAACCGGAGAGGGAGGGTGAAGACCCTGCGCCTGCGCTCAAAATACTCCTCAAGCTGGCACGTCGCTTCTCTTAAAAAGGCGGTCTCCTCAAAACGGGCTCCCAGGACCTCGGCTGCTTCGCCCTCCTTCTCAAACAAAAGGCGCACCAAAGCCCCGGCCTCTTCTATCAGAGTCAACCTGCCTATGGGCGTGTTGAAGCTATGAGCGTGAAGCGTCTGGCTCGCACCTCGTCCCCGCATCTCAGCCCCCTCTGTGTGGAGCTGCGGAGTTCCTTAAAAACTCAAAAAGCTCAAGAAAAATGCGGCCCTCGCTCCGGAGGGCCGCATAACTATTGTAGATCAGTATTTGAAGCGGTTGATGATGTGTACTATCTCCTCAGTCATCTTGGCCACCTCATGGCTGGCTTTGGAGATTTCGTTGATAGCCGTAGCCTGCTTCTGCACGGAGTCAGACGCCTCGTTCGTCACCCCAGCGTTCTCCTGCGAGGTTGCCGTCAGGTTTGAGAGCACATCAATGAGCCGATCCTTTTCTTCGTTCATGTGAGTCCCCACCTCGTTCAGGGACTCTGAGGTCCGGAACATCTCGTCCACTGCCTTTTTGAGGCTGGAGAATTTTTCGCCGGTCTCCCGGGCGCTCTCGTTCTGCAGGGTGACTATAGACTGGGTCTCCTCCATTACGGAGACGGCCTTATCGGTCTTCTCAACCAGCAGGTCGATGACCTTCGTTATCTCGCCCGTGAAGTTCGTCGTCTCCTCCGCCAGAGTGCGGACCTCCTCCGCCACAACGGCAAAGCCGCGGCCGGCGTCACCCGCCCGGGCCGCCTCAATGGCCGCGTTGAGGGCAAGAAGGTTGGTCTGCTTGGCGATACCGGAGAGCATCGCGCTGAGCTGAGCTATATGGGAGACGCTGCTGTTTGTCTCGGCAAGCGCCTCATGGACCTCCTGAGCCAGCTTGCTGTTCTCATCGGAATTGACGTTAAGCTGATCAAGAGCCTCCTCCCCGGCCCCGACGAGGACGACGGCCTCGTTCAATCGTTCCGTCAGAGCCTGAATAAGCGTGAAGTCCTCTCCTATCACGCGCCCCAGGTCGTCCACGTGCCGGGCTCCGTTCTCCGTGTTCCCGGCCTGGGCCGTCACAGCCTGGGCTATCTCTTCAATGGACTGGTCCAGTTTGTCGGCCATATCCGCGGAGTTTGCGCTGTTCGCGCTCAGCTCCTCGGCAGAGGCCATCATAGAGCTGGTCCTGTCCGCAACGTCGACCACGATCTCCCGGACCTTCTGCACAAAGGAATCCACGTTCTGGGCAATCTCGCAGAACTCGTCCCGACCTTGCATATCCAGCCGCTGGGTCAGGTCCCCTTCGTGCTGCGCGAGGTTCCGCAGCAACACGTTCACCCTGTAGAGGACGTAGATCTTGCGGAACAGAAGGACGAAGGTGATCAGGAGGATGACGAAGAGAGTGACGACCCCGATTATGGAGAGGGAGAGATAAAAGCCGGTAATGTGCGTTGATCTCTTCACTCGGTCCTGCCCCAGAGCCTGAACTCTCTCCTCAAATTTGTCGGTGAATCCCCAGATGATGTTTTTGCTCTTCTGGTAGTTATCATCGTACATCAGCTTGCGGGCCGTCTCCAGATCATTTTCCTGGACGGCAGTCATGGCCACATCCTCAACCTTGGCCAGGTTGTTGGACTCTGTCCCCGCCTTGACGAGAAGATCCAGGATGTCTGGCGTCGCTCCCAGCTCCTTCAGGCGCTGGATGACGTACTCTCTGCGCTTCGTCTCGTTGACCTCGCGCCAGTAG
>JAAYOR010000120.1 GCA_012520235.1 Fretibacterium sp. | reverse complement strand
TCCAGTCTGATCACCTTGCCGCCGACCAATCCGGCCATGCTCCACCATGTCTCACGCTGCCTGGCTAGGGATATCGAGGACTCCGGCAAGAGCCGCGTTGCGTTGATTGTGGTGGATGGCTTGGCCCTGGACCAGTGGGTGACCATCCGCCGGCTTCTGCAAAAGCAGGATGTCAACTTGGTCATGCGCGAATCCGCGACCTTTGCCTGGATTCCAACGCTGACCTCGGTATCGCGGCAAGCGATTTTTGCGGGCAAACCACCGTTCTATTTCCCCTCATCCATCAACTCGACCAACGACGAAGAGAAACTCTGGAGGCAGTTCTGGGAAGGCCATGGTCTGTCCCGGCAGGATGTCCTCTACCAGCGTGGTCTTGGCGACGGCGACGCTGCGTACATCCTTGAGTCCGCAATCCATCCTGGGAAAACTAAGGTGGTAGGGCTAGTTGTGGATAAGGTTGATAAGATCATGCACGGCATGCAGCTCGGTTCGGCCGGGATGCACAATCAGATCAAACAGTGGTGCCAGGATGAGTTTCTGACAGTCCTGGTCGGTCGACTGCTGGAATACGGCTATGAGGTCTGGTTGACGGCTGATCACGGTAACATCCAATGCGATGGCAAAGGCCGCCCATCTGAAGGGGTGATTGCTGAAACCCGGGGTGAGCGGGTGCGTGTCTATCCCACGCCGGAGCTCCGCGCTAAGGTGGCTAAGGCTTTCCCGTTTGCGCACGAGTGGCAACCGGTTGGACTGCCAGCAGACTATTTCCCTTTGGTGGCTGGTGGTCGCGATGCGTTCGTGAGTTTGGGAGATGTCCTCGTAGGTCATGGTGGTGTGAGCATCGAAGAAGTCATCGTGCCCCTTGTGAAGTTTGAAAGGAGAGCATGGTGATGAGCAAAAGACACGAAGCCATCGGCATCAAACAGGCTGTCCGTTTCGATTGGATGCAGAAGGTGGCCAATCTGCTGCTGGCGGGGCTCGACGCCAAAACCATCCGCCAGGAGCTGCATAAGTTTCTCATGGACAAAAAAGGCGATGGCTCTGAAGGTAAGCGAAGTGAGCAGGCCCGAGGCTTTGTCGTCAGCAATCTGATGAAGACCTGGGTCTCTCCTGACCCCGAGTTGCTCCCCTTCAGAGATGCCTCGTTGGTGTATCTGCAGGAAAATCCGTCCATGGCCTTGGCGATCCACTGGGGGATGATCTCGGCGGCCTACCCGTTCTGGTTCAATGCTGCCCGGCAGGCTGGCCGTCTCTTGGCTTTGCAGGAGCAGGTGACGCAGGCTCAGATCGTTAACCGCCTGAAGGAACATTATGGCGACCGACAGACCGTCAGCCGCTATGCGCAGTTCGTCATCCGCTCCTTCATCGCCTGGGGGGTCTTGAAAGATTCTGAGGTCAAGGGCTGTTATGAGAAAGCCGCCCCGGTTGACGTTGCCGATCCAGCCTTGGCCACCCTGATGTTCGAGTCCGCGCTTCATGCTACCCTGAAAGCCAAGAGTACCTTTGAATTGCTCCTGAACAATCCAGCATTTTTTCCATTCCAATTCCCTGCGATAACCGGAGACTATGTTTCCCAACGCTGCGAACGTATCGACGTGGTCCGCTGTGGACTGGACGATGAGCTGTTGAAATTGAAGGACAGCTAACTCAGAGGGTGGACGTGAATGCCTTTTGACCCTCGGATAGTTTTTCTCTGGTTTGGTCCCAAATTAATTTGACAGACCTAAAAAAAGTAGTATAATGAAATACTCTCTGCTAGGGAGTTTATTTTTCCTCTGCCGAAGGAGGGGAGTGGTGTGCCGGAGGCGAAAAGGCAAAATAAAGTGGTTGCGCGAAACCGAAAGGCACGGCACGATTACTTTATCCTTGACACGATGGAATGCGGCCTTGTCCTGACGGGGACTGAGATCAAGAGTGTGAGAGCGGGCAACCTGAATCTGAAAGACTCTTATGCATCCATTGAGAAAGGGGAGCTCTGGTTGCGGGGAATGCATATTTCCCCGTATGAAAAGGGAAGTTACTATAACCACGAACCAGAGCGCGACCGCAAACTTTTGCTTCACCGCCAGGAACTGGTGCGTCTTGGAGGGAAGATACGGGAGAAAGGTCTGACCCTGATCCCTCTTTCGGTGTACATCAAGGAAGGGCGCCGGGCGAAGGTGGAACTGGCTATAGCTAAAGGCAAGACCTCTTACGACAAACGGGACGCCATGGCTGACCGGGATGCAAAACGTGACATGGCTCGTGCGGTGAGGCACAGAGGGCGTTATGAGGACTGAGCTCTTATTTTTAAGCTCAAGCTTTCACTAGATTCACGGCAGCGGTTCAGGGTGTTTTTATTATGGGGGGCGCCAGGTTTCGGTCGCTTACATTCGAAACCAGGCTGAGATTCAGGTAAGCTCTTTGTCAGATAAGATGTTTTTTTGGGGGCGCCAGGTTTCGACGGCGTGTCGGAGGGTCTGGAGGAGCAGGTCGAGTTATGTCCGTAATCCTCGTTAAACATTCGGGCAAGACGATAAACGTCGACAACAATTACGCACTGGCGGCTTAAGCCTGCCACGTTGAAGGATGGGTTTTTCTGTCGGCCCGCCGGAGACGTCACTTTAGGCAGATGCTCTGCTCTCGTCGGACTTTGCGGGTGTGGAAAAGACTCAGAAGTCTTGGAAAAAGGAAGGCCGTCTTCTGCCTAACCTTGGACGACAATTAAAAGAAGACTAAACCTGTAGTGCCGCCATGATTGGCCCATGTCGGACGGGGGTTCGATTCCCCCCGCCTCCACCATGATAGGAAATCCCTGAGCTTCAGGGGAGATTTAAAAGACGCGAAACCCCCTCGTCAGAGGGGGTTTCGCTTTTCTACCCTTAGATTCTTAGATTGTAAATCCGAGTGCAGCATGGCGGTCTTTTTATGTGCTTAAAAGGACTCTGTGTTCATCTGCTGATTCAATTTCCAGCTTGCCGAGGACAGCATCCAGCTCCTCCTCTCCTCTCCGCTTCGCTCAGCAGCAAGTTTTAAAGTGCAGCTCTGCCTTACCGCTTAAGGTGTTCGGGTATGCCAGATGTATTTGACATATGCCTTAAACAGGAGTATACTGCACTTAGTAAATGGCATATGATATAAACTTTGGAAGGGGGTGAAGGACATGCCGGGAATGGATGGAACAGGACCGATGGGCCTTGGAGCAAGGACTGGGTTCGGCCGTGGAAGATGCGCAGGTGCAAATGACGCGAGGCCTGCTTGGGGTTGCGGACATGGATCCGGCTTTGGTCGCAGAATGAGGTTCGGTCTTACGATGCCTGAAGTTTCAAAGGATGAGCTCCTTTCAAGAAAAGTCTTGCTGGAGAGGCGTCTGAGCGAGCTTGAACGGCAGATTGAAGAGCTGTAGTCTTGCAGTACGTTGGGCGGCAAGGGGGGTGTCCTTTTGCCGCCAGGTTCAAGAGGAGAGTTGGAATTAAGAAAGGAGATTAAGGAGTATGAAAGTCGCAATTCCTGTTGACGAAAATAAGAGCGGAACGGCCGTTTGCGCTTCCTTTGGTCGTGCTCCGTACTTCCTCATCCACAATACGGAGAATGGAGAAACTGAGTTCCTGGCGAACGCTGCTGCTGATGCCCAGGGCGGAGCTGGAATCAAGGCGGCTCAGTTTGTTGTGGATAGCGGGGCTGGTGCATTGCTTACCATTCGCTGCGGACAGAATGCGGCAGACGTTCTGAATGCTGCAGGAGTGAAGATTTATAAAACATCTGCCGGTGGTGCAGATGAAAACCTCGCGAATTTCAGGGAGGGGAAGCTGGTGTTGCTGACAGAGTTCCATGCCGGCTTTCACAGGCATCAGTGAAGCTTGCGGTACTCAGCGGCAAAGGAGGGACGGGTAAGACCTTTACCGCTGTCAATCTTGCGACAGTTGCTGAAAAAGCTGTTTACATAGACTGCGATGTGGAGGAGCCGAACGGCAGATTGTTTTTCAAGCCGGTCGATAAAACGGAGAGCGTTGTCGCAACTCCGCTTCCGACATTTGACGCAAAAAAATGTACCGGCTGCCGAAAATGTGTGGATTTCTGCCGCTTTAATGCGCTTGTCTTTATAAAAGACAAGCCGAAGGTGTTTGCGGAGGTTTGCCACTCCTGCGGGGGGTGTTCCCTTGTATGTCCGGCCGAGGCTGTTATGGAAACGGAAAAGCCAGTTGGGGTCGTGGAGTGCGGGCGCAGCGGCAATGTGCGTGTTGTGACTGGCTGCATGAATCTGGGAGAGGCCTCCGGCATCCCGATCATCGAAGCGGCGCTCAGCCATGCTGCAACAGATGAAGGATTGGTAGTCATAGACTGTCCACCCGGCAGCGCCTGCAGCGTTATGGAGAGCGTAAAGTATGCCGATTATTGTATTTTAGTCGCAGAACCGACCGCCTTTGGACTGCACAATTTCAAAATGGTACATGAGCTGGTCACGCTGATGGAAAAACCCTGTGGCGTGATCATCAACAAGACGGATGGAGAATATGGCGCAATGGAGGAGTTCTGCGCTCACCATGAGATACCCGTTCTTTGTCGTGTTCCGTATAGTGAGAAGCTTGCGCGGCTCGGGTCAAGCGGTCAGATAGCGTCCTTAAGTGACGAAGAAACGGCAAAGCTTTTCCGTGGCCTCCTTACGAGTGTGAGCAAGGAGGTGTGCGCATGAAAAAGCTGCTGATCCTCAGCGGTAAGGGCGGTACAGGGAAAACCACCGTGGCTGCTGCGTTCATTGATTTTCTTTCAGCTCGTGCCTTTGCGGACTGCGACGTGGATGCACCTAATTTGCACATTGTCGCAGGGCTTATGAGCGAGCCGGAGCGCAAAGACTATCATGGCTTGCAGAAGGCGTACATTGTTTCGGAGAAGTGTTTTGGTTGCGGGCTTTGCGCGGATAAATGCCGCTTTGACGCCATTCAGATATTGGACGGTAAGGCCGAAGTCGACGAGTACGCCTGTGAGGGGTGTGCCGTATGCAGCTTCGTCTGCCCGAACGACGCTGTCGTGATGAAAGACGACGTTGCCGGTGAGCAGGCGCTTTTCAGAGAAGGGCGTGTCTTCTCTACGGCAAAGCTTAAAATGGGCCGTGGCAATTCCGGCAAGCTGGTTACAGAGGTAAAAAATGCGTTGTTCAAAGCGTCAGAGGCGGATCTTGTCATCATTGACGGCTCGCCCGGCATTGGGTGCCCGGTCATCGCTTCCGTCACAGGTGTTGATCTGGTGCTGATTGTCGCAGAGCCATCGGTCTCCGGTATTCACGATATGGAGCGCATACTGAAAACCGCTGGCATTCTCGGTGTGAAAACGGCGGTGTGCGTTAACAAGTATGACGTATGCCCTGAAAGCACGGAAAAGATCAAGGGCTACTGCGCGGAAAATTCTATCTTGATAGTGGGGAAGATTCCCTATGACAAGCAGGCACCCAAGGCTATAAATGCCGGACATAGCCTAGCGTCCGTTGAATGCCCGGCAGGAACTGAGCTTAAGGCCATGCTTGCAAACGTGCTTGAGCTGTTGGAGGAATGCTGATAGGAAATCCCATCGGGTATCCATGGTCATTTGCCAAGGACATAAAGAGTTGTTGCAGAACGATTTAGGAGAGGGGCATCTTACTTTGGTGATGCCTGTTAAGGGGAGGGCTGACAATGAGCGAAGGCTGTTCACATAATTGCGAGGGGTGCAGCGAGGATTGCAGCGAACGAGAAAAGGAAGATTTTTTGGAAAAACCGCATGAGCTGAGCCGCATTAAAAAGGTCATTGGTGTGGTCAGCGGTAAGGGCGGTGTGGGGAAAAGCCTGGCCACCTCTCTACTTGCGGTTATGGCACAGCGTGAAGGTTGGCGCACTGCAGTTCTGGACGCGGATATTACGGGGCCTTCTATTCCAAGAGCCTTTGGATTGCATGGGAAGGCTAAGGCCAGCGAGCTGGGGCTACACCCTGTCGAAACGAAAACGGGTATTTCTATCATGTCCTTGAATCTGTTGACGGAAAATGAGACAGAGCCCGTAGTTTGGCGTGGGCCGTTGATTGCGGGCATCGTCAAGCAATTTTGGACGGAGGTGGTCTGGGGCGATGTGGACTGTATGTTCATTGATATGCCTCCAGGGACCGGTGACGTCCCGCTGACCGTCTTCCAGTCTATTCCGGTAAACGGATTGGTTATCGTTGCCTCTCCCCAGGAACTGGTGGGCATGATCGTGGAAAAGGCGATGAACATGGCCAGCATGATGCACATTCCGGTGCTGGGGCTGGTCGAGAATATGAGTTATGCCATCTGTTCCAAATGTGGTGAAAAACTGTATCTATTCGGGGAAAGCCGCATCATGAGCATTGCTGAAAGGCATCACATTGATGCCACGGCGCAAATTCCTATCAATCCCAAATTGGCGACAGCCTGTGACAGAGGTATGATAGAGCTGTTTGATGGGAACTGGCTTGATGGTGTTTTTGCAAAAATTGCAGGGGGCAAAATCGATAAAGCCACCGTGCAAATGACGGAGGAAACAATTAATTAACAGAAGGAGAGAACGCTATGAAAATCGCTGTTGCTTCCAAAGGGAAAGATATTTGGGCTCACTTTGGCCACTGTGAGAACTTCAACATCTACGAGGCAAAGGACGAAAAGATCGAGTCTGAGCAGAGTGTGCCTAATCCTGGCCACCGCCCCGGATTTCTGCCCAACTTTCTTGCAGACATGGGTGTGGAGGTTATCATCGCTGGTGGCATGGGCGGCGGAGCAGTTGAGATCTTCAACGAGCGAAACGTTGAGGTTATAATAGGCGCAGAGGGTGACGCCAAAGCTGCGGCAGAAGCGTATCTGCGAGGCGAATTGAAAACCACCGGCTCTGTCTGTCATGAGCATAAGCATGCTGATGGATGCGGAGGATAATGCTAAATTTTTCTTGTGTCCTTCATCGCGCCATAGGATAAAGCATCCCGAATACCCCAAAAGGTTGTGTGCTGAAGGGAGATTTGGCAACACCTGCTTTTCGGAGTGTGGCATGCCTTGTATTTTTGCTATGGCCCATCCTCTTAAAACCGTAAATGAAAAGGAAGCTTATATCTGCCACCAGCCCGACAGATATAAGCTTCCTTTTGTGCATGCGCAACCGGAGTAAATTACCAAGGTATTATCAGTCCTGCGAAAAAGAAGCTGCAGAATCTCAATCCGAAGGTAAATTTTGAGAGTCCTTGGGTGCTGGGCCCGATAACCCAGTAGGAATAAAAAAGAGCACCTTGCAGGAACTATTTTGAGAAAACAGTGGTATGCTTTAGCTATAGAAGCAAAAACTATAACCTGGCCTGTGAGGTGCAATGCCGTTGTGCATACTCACACGCTTACCCTCCAAAATCGAGATCAAAATCACAAAACAGTCAAAACATAAAAAAGTTATCCAAGGAGCAAGCAAGATCTTTAAAAAAGCGGGCTCCACGTCCTTTTGCTGCCGTCAAAAAGATATTTACAGTTTTAGAAAATTTACTGGAATCGGTATTTTTATGCCAGTTTTCATGAAAAGGAGGTATGAGCCATGAAAGTGGAATACAGTGTGAAGGAGTTACAAGCGTTGCAAGAAAAAATAAACAAGATGGACCCTGTGGACTTAGCTGAAGCGTTGGTCGATTTAGCTGAGACAGATTTGGCTATATGGATAAAGCTTTTGAACAAAGATCTGCTGGCAGATGGCTTTGCTCTCTTGCCCTGTAAAAAGAAAGTCCAAATAATTGACTCTCTCTCCGATGAAAAAATCGCAAGGTTGATTAAGGATCTTGACGAGGATGAATTGGTGGATACGCTTCAAGAGCTTCCGGCGAATATGGTCAGAAATTTGATGAGCTACTTAGCAGTTGATGACAGAAGGCCGATCATCAATGAACTTTTGGGTTATCCTGAAGAGAGCGTGGGCTCTATCATGTCAGTTAACTTTCTGTCTGTAAAAAAAACAATCAAGCCGCTTGATGCTATAGACAAGATTGTGAGCTCTGACTTAGATGCAAACAAATTAGAACAGATATGGATAACCGATGATTCACTCATACTCATCGGCTATGTGTATCTGGCTGACCTCTTAAGGAACAGGGACGAGGATATTGAAAGTTTTTTACGCCCGATCACGACAAGCGTCTATGCAAGTGATGACCAGGAAATTGTAGCCAAGCTGGCATACAAATACGATCTGGCAGAGATACCGGTTACCGATTCTGAAGGCAGGCTGATTGGCTTTGTGCCCGCTGAATGGGCCATTGATATTATGCATGAAGAACATGAGGAAGACCTGGCTAATATCCATGGCATACAAGATCCTGAGCCTGAATTGTACTGGGGAAAATCCAGCTTCCAAATAGCTAAGGACAGAACTGCTTGGCTGATTATCTGTCTGATCACGGCAACTCTGACAGGTTTCATAATCAAACGATATGAAGCGGTTTTGGCAACAAGTGTTATCCTGACAGCTTACATACCCATGTTGATGGATTCCGGAGGCAATGCAGGCACTCAGTCATCTACTACGGTAATCTGTGGCCTTTATGCAGGCGAGATAAGCTACAGAGAGACGTTTAAAGTGATGCTTAAGGAGCTTAAGATAGGAATCATTGCAGGATTAGCTCTCGTCCTTGTCAACACGTTAAGGATGTTCATTCTGGATAAAGTGAGCGTGCAGGTAAGCTTAACGGTATCCATCACCTTGTTTTTGACAATCATCCTGTCAAAAATCATAGGTGGCATCCTGCCTTTGGTAGCCGATAAGATAAAAGTGGACCCAACGATAATGGCCGGCCCGCTTATTACCACTATTGTAGACACCTTTGTTCTGTTAATTTATTTTGAAGTTGCAAGTTTTCTGCTGGGGCTGTAGGTCAAGCTTTTCGGTAACAGCCAATAAAAATGGCTTTTTAGAGATGCTGATAGCGTATCTGGAAGGTCTCATTTGGGTGCTCTTTTCGCTCAAGCAAAGCTCCTGAAGCAAAGCCATAAGCTTGAGTCGATTCCGTTTTCTGGAGGGTTTCTCTCATATGAGGGAGGAAACTCTGAATGCTAAAAATAAAATCTTGCTCAATGATTTCGAAAATAAGCGCCAGTAAACTTTTGCTGCCTTTCCATAGTAAAATAAACTCACTGCGGCAGAGAAAATTCTGCCCCTGTCATACGAAGCAGGAGGGTTTTTATGTCTATCAAGAGAAAGCTGATGCTGGTGGCGCTTATCGTGTCGCTGGCGATTTTGGGAATGACGGGTATCACCTATTACAGAGGGACCGCTGTTTTAAGCGACATTCTG
>JAAYOR010000119.1 GCA_012520235.1 Fretibacterium sp. | reverse complement strand
TGGGAGAGCTCCCTGTACAAACTCATCAGGATCATAGGAGGGGCGGGGAAAATCCCCGCCCCTCCTGCGCGTTTCTGGTCAAGCCGTCGGTCTGCTCACAGATATGTCTTGAACTTTTCCGCCCTTCAATCGAACCGACGTCACGTTTTTACTGTCCGCTTCATGGTAGAGAAGCTGACCTTCACTATAAGCGGAGGGGTAGCCCATGATGCCGTAAAGTTCCTTATTCGTCATCCCGACAGTCAGGCTGTTTGGCAGAGAGTGTCGCGAGTTGGAAAACTGCACTCGGACGACCTGGTTGGAGCTCAATGTGATGGAAAGACCTGACCAGGAGAGAGATGAGGCCGTTGAACGCTCAGGCTGTCCTAGTTTGGCTATAGCCTCGTCTTTTGTCATCCCAAAGGGCTCCAGCAGAGCAGCTGTTGTTCCGGTCGGCAAAGGAGCATTTCGCAGAGGGATGAAGTACAACCCATAGATCCAACCCTCTTTGTTTGTTGAGGTGCGGATGCGATACCAGACCCCTGAGAGGTTCCCTGAAACCCCTTCCCACTGATCCATGATGTCCGCAGCGTTCCCGATGTTAAGGCGCGTAAGGGACCTGGAAGCAGTGGAATGATCTTCTCTCAGGTTCACGTTTGAGCCCGACACCACCCCGCGTGCAGGCAGACCGGCTTGGGCCAGCCCGCTTAAGAGATCCGGTTTTGGGGTCCCGACCGGCTCCGCAACAAGATCCTTTGAGGGCAATTCCGGAACTTCTACGACCACAGGAGGAGGGACCGGAAGCTCTTTTTCAGGTAATTTTCTGAGGCCTAATAAAAACCATGCAGCACCCCCTACGATAGCAAGCAGAAACGCCATGCCAAACAGACGGCTTGGAAGAGAACGAGGCCGCCTCTTACGTCGCCTGGAGTATCGAGAGAATTCAGCGTACGAACTATCCGGCCCAATATCCAGGGCTCGGCGGGGGACGTCCTCCTCATCGTCACGGAGAGGTGAGACAAAGACCTTATGAGCTGGTGTAGGCTCCACGGGAGCGCGGGCAGGATAGCCATCTTCCTTAGCCTTCCCTCTTCTCCCAGAGGTTTTGCTCAACCCCGCATCAGGGGCAAGAAGCAGTTCTTCTTCATCAGGCAAAACCGACTTTGCAAAAACATCTTCCTTCTCCTCATCCTCCTCTTCCCTCTCAGGAAGAGAGGGCTGAAAGGAGGGTTCCGAAGGCGTTAGCCTGGCAGCTCTCTCCTCGTCCGGAGCGTATGATTCAGGCGCTGAGCTCGTCTTAAAAGCTTCTTCAACTTCAGGGGATTCAAGCACGTGAGGAGGCACGTGAAGTTGAGCGCCACAATTGGGACAGAATTTATGATGGATTGCGGCTGTTGCACCACAGGTTGGACAGGTTTTTGACTTCCGAACGCGAATCTTATGCCCCATCGCTTCCTCTGTTTCCAAAGATGTTTGAAGAGATTGGTTTGGTCTTCTGATGCGAACGGAGCTCTCTCTCCGCCTCGGCCTCATTTGAAATGCAGGCGCACGCTCTTCAAAAACCTCGTCATCATAATAGTCGCCGTCTTCTTCTTCTTCATCATAATCATCATACTCGTCATCATCATAATAATAACGATTATCAGGACGAAGGAGGAAAGCAATAGCACCCCCAACCAGGTACACCCATCCATAAATGCGAACGTCCGGATGGGCAAAAAAACAAATCGAGGCCGCTAGAACCAGAAAAACGCCCCCCAAACGACGCCGGTTGAAGGCCATCACACCTCCAATCAGAGCGAGAAACGCTGAGTAGATCGGCAAGGCTCCTGTCCCTGTGAGCCAGACAAAAACGCCCCCTTCCCCCTGCTTCGGGAAGGAGAGGAGAAGGGCAACAATCTCATGGCCAATCGACGTAATGGACGCCCCTAAAGACAAAGCTAAAACAATCCAACGCATTGTTCATTCCTCCACAGTACAGACCGCCTCCTCGCACTTTGAGACAAAAAACTTCGTGAGGCGCTAATCGTTTATTTTAATAAATCCCAGCTTACAAGAAAACTTTACACGAAAAAACAAAAATCACAACCCCTAAGGTTGACAGCCTCAGGACCCGACGGCAGCCGCGCGCCTGATTCGGTCCCTTAAGGCCAGACCGATTCCCTCTCCGGAGGGCCATTGCACGACGACCCCTTCCAACCCCTCTTTTTCCATGAGGCGAAAACCTGCAAAAAGCCCCCTGGCATAGTTTCCCAGCGACTCAAAGAGGACGACTCGCGCAAAGGGCAGAGGCGGCGGGGTCAGTCCCAGGTAACCCCATATTTGTGGTGCAGGACAGGTGCAAGGCTCAGGAGGTTTCCAGACAAGAACGGGAACGAAAGGGGCATAATGGCGATAGCGGGTTCCGGGAGAGCGTCTTGAACTCTCCTCGTTTGGGATCTGTAAAGGAACCCCGAGGAAATCCTCAATGTCTTCCTTTGCCGTTCCTCCGGCACGCAACAAAAGAGGCGTTTCATCACAAAGCCCTATGACCGTCGACTCCACCCCCACAGAAACAGGGCCTGCATCAAGGACAAGGTCAATGCGCCCTCCGAGGTCGAAGAGTACGGCGGACGCGTCCGTGGGGCTGGGACGTCCGCTCAGATTAGCGCTGGGAGCAGCCAGAGGGACGCCCACTCGGTCGATCAGGGCTAAAGCAACGGGATGATCGGGCATACGAAGGGCCACGGAGTCCAGCCCTCCTCGCGTCTCAAAAGGGACTATCGGGCGAGATGGAAGAACCAGAGTCAAAGGACCGGGCCAAAAGGCGCTCATCAGAGCACGGGAGCGGGCGTCCAGAAAAGCCAGAGGCTCTGCCTCCAGGGGAGAGCTCACGTGCAGGATCAGAGGGTTGTCCGAAGGCCGCCCCTTGGCTCTGTAGATAGCCGTCACGGCTGAGGCATCAAGACCGTTTGCTCCAAGCCCGTACACGGTCTCGGTGGGGAACGCCACAAGCCCTCCCCTTCTTAAGATCCCTGTGGCCTCCTCAAGAACAGGTCCCTCCGGATTCCAAGGGTTCACCACAAGACATTGCGTTTTCATGAGGCCTTGCAGTCAAGGAAAGAAGCGTTGAATCTCTCCCGGAACTCCGGAAAGGTCCCTGCCAGAATTGCCTCCCTCGCCCCAGCGGCAAGACGGAGCGTGTAACGAAGGTTATGCCAGGTACACAGGCGCGCTGCCAATATCTCGCCACACCGATAAAGATGTCTGAGATAGGCTCTCGTAAAATTTTGGCAGAGGTAACAGTCACATTCAGGGTCAAGAGAGGTGAAATCACGCTCGTATCTCTGCGCTTTGATGTTCACCCGCCCGAACGAGGTGAAGAGCGTGCCGTTGCGTCCGTTGCGAGTGGGCAGCACACAATCAAACATATCGACGCCGCGGGCAATGCCCTCAACGATGTTGGGTGGATACCCCACCCCCATGAGGTAGCGCGGCTTGTCCTTCGGCATGACATCGTCCAAGAGCTCCAGGATGCGATACATGTCCTCATGCGGCTCCCCCACAGAGAGCCCTCCGATCCCGTAACCTGGGAAATCGAGCTCCGTTATTTCCTTCGCGCTGCGGAGTCTCAAATCATCGTAGATAGAGCCCTGGACGATGCCAAACAAAGCTTGATCGGGACGGGAATGGGCTTTTTGGGAGCGCTCAGCCCAGAGGGTGGTTCGAATCAGGGATTCTTGAGCCTGTTCCCATGTGGCAGGAAAGGGACCGCATTGATCAAAGCACATAGCAATATCGCTACCTAACAGTTCCTGCACCTCCATTGCCCACTCGGGGGACATGGCGTGCAGAGAACCGTCAAGGTGCGAACGACAGAGTACCTCTTGATCGGTAATTTCGTTGAGGGCCGCCAGAGAGAAGACCTGAAACCCCCCGCTGTCCGTTAAGATAGGGCAGTCCCATCCCATGAAGCGATGCAACCCCCCCGCCTCTGCCACGATTTCCGCTCCCGGCCGCAGGTAAAGATGGTAGGTATTGCCCAACAATATCTGGGTTTCAATTTCATGAAGCTCCCTGACGGTCATGGCCTTCACAGTAGCCACCGTCCCAACAGGCATAAACACAGGGGTCCGGACAACTCCATGAGGCGTATTGAGGGTCCCTGCGCGCGCTCCTGTCTGGGGACAGACCGCTTGAATCGTAAACTCAAACATAAACCCGCCCCCAGCCGAAGAGGTTATCCGTATTCTCGTCCACCTGGCGGGTCAAAGCATCAAGGGAACATCCTCTTGCCGCTGCAACAACCTCATAAACATAACGGACATAAGAGGGCTCATTGAGTTTCCCTCGAAAAGGGGCCGGCGTCAGCCAGGGACAATCCGTCTCAAGCAGAAGCCGTTCCGCCGGGAGCTGAGCGGAAAGCTCGCGGAGAGAATCGTTCTTCTTCCAGGTCACAGGTCCAGCCAAGGAACAGGAAGCACCCAGGGCCAGTACTGCATCCAGGTATTCAAAGCCCCCGCTGTAGCAATGGAAGATAAGCTCTGGCAGGTCTCGGAGCTCTGAGGCCGAACGCAACAAAACCAGGACGTCATCCATGGCATCCCGAACGTGGAGCATCAAAGGCTTTTGAAGCTCAAGGGCCCAGTCCACCTGCATCGCAAAGACATGGTTTTGAACGTCTCGGGGCGAATGGTCGTAATAATAATCCAACCCCGCCTCCCCTATTGCGACGACGCGAGGCTCCTCAGCCAGGGCCAGGAGCTCGTCGGGAAGACCCTGCGCGTAGTGCACCGCTTCATGGGGATGCACTCCCACCGAGGCAAAAACCCCGGCCCATTCAAAACGGCAGGCCAGCATGACAGCCCTCCGGCTGGTCTCAAGGTCGCAGCCCACGGTCAGGAAACGCCTCACACCAGATTCAAAGGCCCGTTCGATAAAAATTTCTACGTTTTCTTCATATTCTTTAGAGTCAAGATGACAATGCGCATCAATAAAGAACATCTTTTGCTTCCTCCATAGCCGACCACCGCCTTCTTAAGGCTTTGAGAGCGGGCCTCTCAAACAACCTTTGGCCAAAATGCTCTGGCTATTTTTTGAGGGATGTTCTCCTTCCTTTCCCTTCCTCAGAGAGGACAAGATTTTTTTGAGCAGGGGAGCCTTTTCCTGTTTCGCCCTCTGACAGATCTCCCTGCAGCGCTCCACGTCCTTTTTGATCCGGTTCGTCAGAAGAAGCGAGTTTTCAAAACGGATCTCCGGCCTCAGCCTTTCCAGGAAGAGCACAGGAAGCTCCTCTCCATAAAGCTCACCCTCAAAATCAAGGAGGAACACCTCTATCCTCAATTCCGTGACATCCGGAAAGGTCGGATTGGTCCCAATAGAGAGAGCTCCGCTTTTCCAGCTCTGGCCCAAAGGCAGTAGGACCGCGTAAACTCCATGAGGAGGGAGAACCCGATCTTTATCCGTCTTCAGATTGGCTGTCGGAAAACCCAGATCGCGACCGCGGCCGCTCCCTCGAACCACCTCGCCCAAAAGGAACCAGGGATAGCCAAGCTCTGCTTCCGCCCCACCGAAATCACCCGCCTCCACGCTCTCCCTGATGAGAGTGCTGGAGAGCTTTTCGCCTCGGCTTCGGAGTAGTGGGACCGCCTCAAACGCCAAGGCTTGAGAGCGGCAGACCTCCTCCAGGAGTCGGACGTCCCCTCTCTGCGCGAAACCAAAACGAAAATCAGTACCCACCACGACTCCATCCACAGATATTTTGTCCGTAAGCTCTTTCAAAAAGACCTCTGGAGAGAGGGAACGTAAACGATCATCAAACTTCAGCACTACGAAATGAGGAATATCCAGGAAGCAGGCTATCCTCTCTCTCTCGCGCTCTGTAAAAAGCGTTTTGTCCAGGGAGCCCATAAATTTTCCGGGATGCGGCTCAAAGGTGACGACCCCCCATCCTCCGCCCGTCCTTTTTGCGATGTGCCGAGCCCGTTCAAAAAGGAGCGCATGCCCCCGGTGAAAACCGTCAAATGCCCCCATGACGATGATCATAGCCCGTCCTCCGCTCTGAACCGAATGTTCGCCCTTGGTTTCAAAAACGTCCTGCCTGAGCTCTCAAAGAAGTCCACGAACCCGATCATATTTGACCCTTCAACGCAAAGCCCCTTTGCCAGCTCCTGCTCTCCGGGGACATAGCGCCCCGCCTCCGAAAGAGGAACAGGAAGTCCCTGGAGCAAGCGGCCCTGCGCCTCTTTTGTGAGACAGATTCGCTGAAAAGAAGAGACAGCTTCCCTTGGATCAACCGGAGGTGCAGAGAGAAATGCCTCCGGCTCCGGAGCGACGGCACATGAAACGGAAAAGGGGCCGATCGACAGGCGACGCAAAGCTGCCAGATGAGCTCCGCAACCCAACAGATCACCAATATCCTGAGCGAGGCTGCGGATATATGTCCCGCGGCCGCACATTATCTCAAGCGTCACCTCGTCATTCCGGATGGGGGTGATGCGTTTGAGGGAAGTTATGTGGACAATTCGCCTTCCCAGAACGACCTTCTTACCTGCTCTGGCCAGGGAATGAGCAGGACGACCTCCCACCTTCAAAGCGGAGAACGCCGGAGGAAGCTGAAGCCGTGCACCCAGAAAAGAATACAGCGCCCGATCCAGGGTTGCCTCGTCAACCTGAGAGGGGTCTCCCTGGAAAATGGGGACACCCGCGTAATCGCAGGTGTCTGTCGAGAGCCCAAAACGTATCCGGGCCCGATAGAGCTTGGGCAAGTCCATCACACGGTCTGAAAGGCGCGTCACACTCCCCAGGAGGAGGATTAGGAGCCCTGACGCTGTTGAGTCCAGAGTCCCGGCATGTCCCACCTTCACTCTACGCCTCAGAGCGCTCCGCACTCTGCCTACGCACTCCGTGCTGCGGAGCCCCTCCGGTTTGTCAATGAGAAGCAGCCCACTCGGCATAAAGACGCTCCACAGTCTCGCGAACGGTCTCAATGGCTAAGGGCAAGGGAAGAGACAAAGAGGCCCCTGCAGCCCTCGGATGCCCTCCTCCTCCCAGGCTTCTGGCGACAAGAGCGGCATCGACACATCCTTCTTTTGAGCGAAAACTGGCCTTTACGCCATCAGGAGCCCCTTCATTTTCATATAAGATAGCCACAAAACGCACACTACCTATCAGCATTAACTGACCGATCAAACCCTCCGTATCGCTGCGGACAGCTCCGGATAAGTTGAAATCATCCTGAGATAGCCAGGACAAGGCAAAATCTCCCCGATCCCCCCAGGTCTGAATCCTTTCAAAGGCAAGGCCCCAGAGCCTCATCCCTTCAACAGTACGCGTTTGCCGCAGAAAAGCATCAAGCCGCGCCAGGCAAACCCCCAGGTCCAGCAGCTCGGCGGCATGACGGTGCGTCCTGCTTGTGGTGTTGGTGAAAACAAATCCGCCTGTGTCGGAGATAATCCCCACGTACAGACATTCAGCCATCAGAGGAGTGATCTCCCAGCCCCCTGCTTTCATCACGTTCAAAACCACCTCAGCCGTCGAAGAGCTTGAGGCGTCGACGCAGTTCCATGTCCCAAATCGGGTGTTGTCTTCATGATGGTCAAGGTTCAGCACCTTTATTCCGGGCGCCCTTGCCCTCAATCCCCTCACGCTCCGATCTTCGTTGGCAGAATCCAGGAAAATGTAGAGCTCCTCCGGATCGTCAAACGAACACTCAGCAGAACAGAGATAGCTGCTCGTATGAGGCAGAAAAAAATAGGCAGGAGGCAGAGGATCCGGCCCACACCACCTCACCTGTTTTCCCATAAGCCGGCCAGCTTCAAAAAGCGCAGTAGCAGAGCCCAAGGCATCCCCGTCTATCTTCTGGTGCGTGAAAAGCGCCCAAGAAGAGGCCTCTTTCAAAAGATAAGCCGCCTGATGAAAATCGTCATGACAAGACTCAGGCATCGTTTCCGTCGTCGTCTTCTTCTCCATAATTTTCTTCCGTTCCAGCATCTGAGGGAAGTTTGGGATCCATACCCAGGCGATGCAGGATGTCATCAATGTGTCCCCCATAATCCGTGCTGACATCAACCGCAAATTCAAGCGAAGGAATATGCCGCAGCCTCAAAACCTGTCCCAGCATCGCCCTCAAAGGCCCTTTCACACTCTGAAGCTCCTCCAGGAGGGCCTCTCGCTCTTCGGGGACCAGAGAGGTGAAGAAAACCCTGGCCCGCTCCAAATCTCTTGAGCAATCTACGCCCGTGATGATCGCGCTTTTGACGGAATCGTTCTTAATACGCTGCGCCAACAAAAAGGATATCTCTCGTTGAAGCTGCTTATTGATCCTCGCCATACGAAACGTTCCCAAGAGACTCACTCCTTCTTCATTTTTTCAAACCCGTGAAGAACGAGTTTTCCGGCATCTGAAAACCGTCTTTTAAGTAAGCCCCGGTACAAGAGAAACTGAGAGCAATCTTCTCCTGGCTTAAAGGGTTCGCTTCTTTTCTATAACCTCATAGACCTCCAGAACGTCACCCTCTTCGAAATCCTGAAATCCTTCCAGGGCGATCCCGCAGTCGTAGCCCGCCTTGATCTCACGCACTTCATCTTTGAAATGGCGGAGAGTAGCGATCCTGCCGTCCCAGATGACAATGCCATCACGAACGACCCGCACACGGGAATTGCGCCGCACAAGCCCCTGGAGCACGTGGCATCCTGCAATCTTTCCCGCCTTGGGGACCTTGAAAAGCTCACGTATCTCTACCTCTCCCAGGCGCTCCTCATGCAATGTGGGCTTGAGCAGACCGCTCAGAGCAGCCTTAGCATCGTCGATGACGTCATAGATAACGTCATAGGTACGAATCTCGATACCATCCGACTCCGCCACCTTTTTGGCGTTGACGTCAGGACGCACGCTAAAGCCTATGATGACAGCATTAGAAGCTGAGGCCAGCATGACATCCGATTCGGAGATGCGCCCCACACCACGATGAATGATGGAGACGCCGACCTCATGAGTTTCCAGCTTTTCCAGAGAAGCGCAGAGAGCCTCAACGGACCCTTGGACGTCACACTTGACGACGAGATTGAGCTGGGGGATATTACCGGCCTGCATCTGGGCATAGAGGTCCTCAAAGGAGGCGCGCCTCATCAAAGCTCCCGAATCCCGTTCTCTTGAACGATTCTCGGAAATAGCACCGCGGGCTTCTCTTTCGCTGGAGACGACCTTGAAAATCTCCCCCGGTTGAGGGACTTCATCCAACCCCAATATCTCGACCGGGGTACTGGGACCGGCCTTTTTCACCCTTTGCCCCTTGGAGTCCAGGAGCGCCCGCACCTTCCCCCAGGTAGACGTGAAGAGGACGATATCCCCTCGCTTCAGCGTTCCCTGCTGAACGATAACCGTCGCCACAGGCCCCTTGCCTTTATCAAGCTGGGCTTCGATAACAACCCCTGCGGGAGAGGCGGAGGGGTTCCCCTTCAGCTCCTGCATCTCCGCTACCAGCAGCACCATCTCCAAAAGCTGTGGGATGCCCTGTCCGGACTTGGCGGAGACGTCCACCATCACCACATCGCCGCCCCACTCCTCAGGCACGAGCCCCGCGTCCGAGAGCTGCTGCTTCACCCTATCCACCTTAGCCGTCGGCTTGTCCACCTTATTGATGGCCACGACGATGGGAACATCCGCAGCCTTGATGTGGTCAATGGCCTCACGCGTCTGAGGCATAACTCCGTCATCGGCCGCAACCACCAGGATGACGATGTCCGTCACGCTGGCGCCGCGTGCGCGCATGGCGGTGAAAGCTTCATGTCCGGGCGTGTCCAGAAAGACGATGGACTTTTTATCGTGCTTGACAACATACGCACCAATGTGCTGAGTGATGCCGCCGGCCTCGCGCTCCGAGACATTGCTCTTACGAATATAGTCCAGCAGGGTGGTTTTACCGTGGTCGACGTGACCCATGACCGTCACGATGGGAGAGCGCTCTACCGAGACGGGCTTCCCCTCCGAAGGCTTTTTCTTATCGTCCTTCTTCTGCCTGACCGCTTTTTCCGATCCGGAGGGCTTTTTTTGAGGTCGCTCCTCCGCAGGGAGGAGGGTGAACTTCACCTTAAAGGCCTTTTCCAAAACCTCAAGGGCTTTGGGGGTGACTTCAGCCGTGGCTGAGAGCATCAGCCCTGCGTCCATCAAGGCCTTTACCGCCTCCGTGCCAGGAACGCCCAGCCTCTCGGCAACCTTCTTGATGGAGTCGTTTTCATGGACGTCGCATCCTTTTTTCTCAGGGGATGGCGCTTTTTCTTCCAGGGGGTCCTGTTTTTCACTTGTCGCCTCTGACAGAGCTTTTTCCACTTTCTGGACAGCTTTACTGTCAACCGAACTCATGTGTGTCTTGACCTCAACCCCCAACTCCTTTAAGAGAGCCACCAAATCCTTGTTGCTCATATCCAGCTTTCTCGCCAATTCATAAACGCGTATCTTGTTTTTCAAAGGCGTCTCCCCCTTCATCAAGCAATAATTTTATTTTCTGAGCCAGTCCGCCCTTCAGCGGCAGGCCAACAAGCTGCACGCGCCCCGTCCCCAAGGCCATGGAGAGGCGCTCTATAGAAAACGGAAGAGAAAGATGTTGATGTTGCGGAGCCTTCTCTTCTCTTTCAAGGACGTTCCGGACAAATCTCATGACGGAAGCGGAGCAGTCTTTGGCAGTCAACACCAGCATGCTTCCAACGGCACATTGTGATTGTACACCATCCATTCCGATGCGAACCATCCCTGCTCGACGCGCAAGACCCAAAAGATTGCAGACCTCCTGAGCCGCTTTTTCCGGTGTTTTTTCCGAGGCAAAAGCCTGAATGTGAGCTAGGAGCTCTTCATACACCGAAGGCGTTATCTCCGTCCTGAGAGCTCTGGCAAGCGCCCCTGTCTTGCGGGCCTTTTTGAGACACTCTGTACAAAGGCAAAGATAAGCGCCGCGCCCTGGGAGCTTACCCCTCACGTCCAAGACGACACTGCCATCAGGAGCTCGCACGAGGCGGATGAGAGCGCGCTTGGGCGCCTCCTCCCGGCATCCGACGCAAGTGCGGGGTTTTTGTCGGCCAGGGGCCATCTCACTTTGCCTCAGGCTCTATGATATCGTGGAAGATGTCCTGCAACGTCGGCATGCGGTCTACCTCAAGCGGGTTGATGTCAATCTTCCAGCCTGTCAGGCGAGCGGCCAGTCGAACGTTCTGCCCCGCTTTCCCGATGGCTAAGGACAGCTGGTCAGGATAAACGTACACCTGAACAGCATGTTCCTGTTCCAGTACGGGCTCCACCTTTGCGACCTTGGCCGGAGAGAGGGCGTTACGGATATAAATAAGAGGGTCGGAATTCCAGAGGATAACGTCAATCTTCTCTCCACTCAGCTCCTGGCTGACGGCCTTGATGCGAGCCCCAGCATTGCCGACACTGGCTCCCACCGGGTCTACGTTGGGGTCCAGGGTCGTGAGGGCCACCTTGGCTCGGGCGCCTCCCTCTCTCACGATATTTTTGATCTCAATGACCCCGTCCGCGATCTCGGGGATCTCAAGCTCCATCAATTTACGGAGAAGACCGGGATGCGTTCGGGAGACGACGATGCGGGGGCCACGAGTCGTCTGCTTGACATCCAGAACAAAAAATCTCATCGTGTCACCCAGCTCGTAGCGCTCCCCCTCGATGCGCTCCTTACGCGGCAAAATTGCCTCCGTGCGCTCGCTGATGCGCACAAGGACCTGGTCGTTCTCCGACTTGAAGATCACTCCGGTCATCATCTCTCCGATCTTATCGGCGAACTCTTCAAAGATGACCTGGCGCTCCGCGTCCTTCAGGCGCTGTATGATGACCTGACGGGCCGTCTGGGCGGCAATCCGGCCAAAATCGCTCGGGTCCTGCTCAATGCCAATGACATCGCCGATGACCGAGTCAGCGTACCCCAGTTTCTTGGCGTCCTTAAGGGATATCTCCGTGTCCGGCGACTCGATAGTTTCAACGACGGTGCGCAGCTCATGAATCAGGACGTCTCCGGTTTCCGAGTCAATTTTCACCTCGACCTCCTGGTTGCCGCTCTGATGCTTGCGATATGCGGACACCAAGGCTGCTTCGAGACTGGAAATAATCAACTCCGAAGAGAGGTTCCGCTCTCTCGATATCTGATTCAAAGCACGTACGAAATCACGCCCTAACTGCATTTAACGCTCCTCCTCATTATCTGCCCGGCATGATTGAACCTTCCGTTTTTTTCTGTCCTTCCTGTTTGAGGGCTTCTTGCGCCCTTTGGGTTCAAGCCCCCGAAAAACCAAAAAAGCCTCCCTGATCCCCTCAAAAGGGATGAGACACTCGCCCGTCTCAGTCAGAAGCGTCACAGCCGTCTCGTCCGACCTCTCAATCGTGCCGGTATGCTTCTTGCGCCCTTCAAGCAGCTCAAAGGTTCGGACCGTCGCCTCGCGACCTCGAAAACGACGATAATGCTCGGGCGTCGTCAGCGGACGCTCCAGCCCCGGGGAGCTGACCTCAAGATAATACCCCTTCGGCAGCTCGGGAAGATCCTCTTCATCCAAAAAACGATTGAGCGCTTTGGAGACGGTTTCACAATCATTCACATTGACGCCTCCAAGGAGGTCGATGAAAACCTGCAGCGTCTTCCGATAATGTTCTGTCTTGAAGGCAACCTGGACACACTCATATCCCAATCCTTCAACGAGCTCACGCACATTATCTTTCAGCGCCTCTTCCCAACCCCTGTCCATACGCTCGCCCCCTTCCTGCGGCACGCTCAATTCCCTTACCAAACGCATAAAAAAGGAGCGGGCAGAAACCCACTCCTTAAAGATCCGGTTCATCCTTAATATATTAAGTATACACGTATCCCGACAAAAGACAAGGGATATTTTGCCCCAAGAAGACGCAAAGGACTCATTTCATGAACCGCGAACCACGCGAAAGACACGAAAAAACGAAAAAACAATTAAACACGGAAAGGCACGGAAAAGGGGAAAAAGACCGTTCGGTCGGTGGTCCCCTTAGCATCTTCTTAAAAGTTCTTTGAGCCTTTGATGCTGTCCAGCACCACTTCCCGCAGTTCCGGGTCCTCCAAGGCCAGCTGTATGTTTGCAGCCAACCAACCTTTTTGGGTGCCACAGTCAAAGCGGCGCCCCTGATAAACATAACCCCAAACCGGTTCAGAGCCAATCAGCCGACGCAAAGCGTCCGTCAACTGAATTTCCCCCCCGGCCCCTACACGCCCCTCAGCCAGGAGGGGAAAGACGGCAGGAGAGAGGACATAACGCCCCATGATCGCGTAGTCGCTCGGGGCCTCGTCGCTCCTAGGCTTTTCGACCATGTCCAGAATACGGTGCACCCCGTTACCCATGTCCTCCGATCTCACAACACCATATCGAGAGATCTCATCACGAGGGACTTTTTCAAGCGCAACCACCGTCCCACCCCAACGGCGGTGAACCTCCAGCAGCTGGGACAGGATCGGCGTCTCTCCCAAAAAGACGTCGTCCGGAAGAATCACCCCAAAATACTCATCTCGGCAGAAACGCTCTCCACAGAGGACTGCATGCCCCAGACCCAGAGGCTCCCTCTGCCGCACGTAGAGGATCTCGGCCAGCTCCGATATCTCCACCATTTTTTTGTAGAGGTCCATTTTCCCACGGCTTTTCAAGAGTTCTTCGAGCTCAAAGGAGCGATCGAAATAGTTTTCTATGGATCTTTTGGCTCGCCCTGTGATCATGATGAGGTCCGAACAACCGGAGGCAAGGGCTTCCTCAACTCCGTAAGAGATTATTGGGCGATTCACCAGAGGGAGCATCTCCTTGGCTATCTCCTTGGTGACAGGCAAAAAACGAGTGCCCAAGCCGGCGACCGGGAACAGGCATTTCTTAACGGGGTCCATCGATAAAACCATTCGTCCTATCTTCCTCTCTTGAAATTCCGTCCGAAATGTTTACAGTGCTCAAACGTTAAAACTGCAGCTGTTCTTGATGAGCCGCGTCAGACGTTCTGAAACTTCATCCACTATTGTCCTCTCTCGCGCCTCAACTAAAATTCTCAGGAGCGGCTCTGTCCCTGAAGGGCGTATCAGAATGCGCCCGACTCCGACCATCTCCTCCTGTATCTCGCAGGAGATGGCGTCAACCTTCTTCATGTCCAAGGGACGCTCCGGGTCCAGGACAAGGTTGGTTAATTTCTGGGGGTATCGACCAAAACGATCGACCAGGGTGTCAACCTCCTCCTCAAGCTCCCGAAGGGCATCAATCATCAGAAATGCTGTACACAATCCGTCCCCGGTTCGGGTCGCAGGCTCGACAATGATATGCCCGGACTGTTCTCCACCCAGACGAGCCTGACGGCGCCTCATGGTCTCCAGGACATAACGATCCCCCACGGGACATCGAAAAACCTGAACTCCCTCATGAGCCAGGTGCTCTTCAAGAGCCATGTTGCTCATCACAGTGGCGACCACGCCGGCCCCTAAGGCACCTCGTGCGGCAAGCCATCGGGCCAGGACCCACATCATGATATCGCCGTCGATGACGCGCCCTTTGGGATCCACCATCAGAACTCTGTCTGCGTCACCGTCAAAGGCAAACCCCATGTCACAGGCGCTCTGAGCCACATAGCTTGAGAGGTGCCTCATATGAATGACTCCGACCCCCTCATTGATGTTCAGACCATCGGGGTCTGTGCCAATCAAGAGGGGTTTGACCCCCAGCCTCTCCACGAGCAGGGGCATGACAGCTCCCGCAGCGCCATGCGCGCAATCAAAAGCTATCCTGGAGCTCAGATGTTCCCGGTATGGGAGCAGTGAGATGAGATGCTCTGCATAGCCGTGCACCAGATGAGGCACCTGCCGGATCTCCCCAATGGAAGCTCCTGTAGGGCGCCAGTCGTCCGTCAGGTTATCACCCAGATATTCTTCGATGCTGAGCTCTGCTTTATCTGAGAGCTTACAGCCATCCCGATCCAGAAACTTTATTCCGTTATACTCGGCCGGGTTATGGGAGGCGCTGATGACCACGCCCCCGTCTGCGTCCAGATTTTGAACCGCATAGCTGACGCCCGGTGTGGGAATAACGCCTATCGTGAGCACTTCGGCCCCAGCTGAGGTCATCCCGGCGGTGAGCGCCCCTTCCAACATCATCCCCGAGCGGCGCGTGTCGCGCCCCAGGACGATGCGCGGCCTGGGAATACCACGCTCCGCCCAAAACAGGATAAAAGCCCGCCCCAGACGCAAGGCCATCTCAGGAGTCATGGAACCGCGGTTGGCAATGTCTCTGACCCCATCCGTACCAAAAAGAACCCGCCTGCAACTAGACACACCCATAGCATTCAGCATGATGAACCGATCACCACCCCACCGCTTCTTCCACCGCGTTCACGGCTACGGTGGGAGGGTCTATTTTGACCACCGTAAAATCTTGAGAGGCAACTTCGGCCCGGACTGGCAAAACTGTCGCATCCAGGTATATGTTGGAAACATCCACATAGCAGGCCAGACCTATGGCCTCCATACGGACCTCGCCTATCCTTGAGGGCAGGTTTTCAAGGGTAACGTTGACCACCGCAGGAGTGAGGCTCCAGTGGCTTTCCTCCCCACCTCTCACCTGAAGAGGAACATTGACGAACTGCTTTTGAGCTCGCACAGGTTCCAGAGCCACAGTCAGACGGACCGATTTGACGTTGGGAAGAGAGACATCCTGCAGCTCCAGAGGGCGCAGAGGGACCACAATGATCTGATCTTCCGAGACGGCGGTGATGTCCACCGTCTCCGTATCCACCATCGACAACTTGTCCAGCTGGAGTTGGGGACCTTCCACCATCACCTCAGCCGGATCTGTGATGACGGACTTAACCTCATAGTCCGGGTTAGGCGAACCTGTCAGGCGCACGTTGACAGGAATTCGGCGTTTGGGAAAACCGCGGACCAGAGAAGCAATCACCTTCACCTGAGTCGGTTCCACTAGGACCTCATCCTCAAAGGGCTCCGACTGAGAATAAGCGACCGGCAAAAGAAGTTCTTTCCCGGCCTGGAGCTCTGCCACCGTCGGTTTGACATGCAATTCCCCGATCTTGGAGAGATCTTTTTCGGAACCTTTGATCGTTACCTCTCCGGGAATGAGGCTCACCCCCTCCAGATACTGCCCCTCCGGCATATCGGAAGGCAGCTTCAGCTCCACCTTGAAGAAGCGCCCCACCTGAATGATAGGCTCCACGATGACCTGTGACGGGTATCGGTTCACCAGGGTCACGTCCGGTGGCAGGGTCACCCGCACTTCCTCCGTATACTTCTTACCCGGAAGACGATTTTTGATGTCTACAAAACATACCACACTGTCATAGTCGATGTTTTTGAGGACGCTCTCCCGCCCCTTGACCTCCACCTCAGCCTCCTGGACAGGGTTGCGCAATATGGCCTGAGGCTCAAGATTACGGTACTCAATGGCACAGGAAAATTTTCTCGTCGCAAACGGATCGTCCTCACTTCCAAGCCCATAAAACCACATGATTATGGCCACAGAGAGAGATAGAGCCCAAAGGACCCAGGGAGACGTCAACAAGTCGTCAAAATTCTTAGATGAATGCATTTTTTTACTCCTTCAGGGGAGTGATTTCAAACGCTCCAAAAAATGCGCAAAGCCTGTGCAATTCTTTCCTTCCAGGTTTTACGCGCACTGTCTCTGCTACCGGTGAAATAGTGCAAGAGCAGCTTCTCTATCTGAGGCTCCTTTAAATTCTTTGAGAGGTGCCCTTTAAAGGCCAGAGAGACCTCACCTCTCTCCTCCGAGACCACCAGGACCAGAGCATCGGAGACCTCTGTGATGCCCAGAGCCGCTCGATGACGCGTCCCATACCAGCGCGATATGTCCGGGACATCGGCAAGAGGAAGGTAACAGCCAGCAGCTATTAAAGTATTTCTGTCCATGATCACGGCTCCGTCATGGAGGGGGTTGTTTCCCCAGAATATGGAGAGCAGAAGCTCCTGAGATATGCCTGCGTTCAACTGAACGGCCGTGCGCCAGTACTCTCTCAGACCCGTCTCCTGCTGCAAAACCAGCAGCGCTCCGATGCTCTCTTTTTTCATATAGGCAAGGGCACCCGCCACCTGTTTGCTCAGGTCATCCGCCTGCTCCATGTCCATGGGCCGACGCCAGAAATAACCTCGCCCTATCTCCTCAAGCATCTTTCGCAGCTCCGGTTGGAAGAGGATGGGGATGACAAAACTCAAGGCCCAGACGCCCCTCCCCAAGAGCCAGGAGAGCAGGCGCAGCTGCATCACAGATGCAACCAGAGAAAACAAAAGCAACATCAGGACGCCCTTTAAGAGCTGGATCGCCCTCGTCCCCACCATCAGCACCAGAATGCGGTAGATGATGAGGGCCACAATAAATATGTCCACGCAAACCCTTACGTCGGCCCACATCAGACTTCAACCAGCCTCATTTCTTTAAGCTGCTCCAAGGACATCCGGTAAAGCCCCCGTTCACCCCCGCCTCCACAGGCACGAACGGAAAGAGTACGCTCGCCCATCAGACGACCAACTTGACCTCCCCGCTATAAATAAGGCCCCTCATTCCGTCCACTGTGACGATGTCTCCGTCCGAAAGGGAGGAAAAGGCGTCAGCCACCCCCACCACGCAGGGAATATCGTAGTCAAAGGCCAGGGCATTGCCTTCTATGCTGAGCGAGTCGCTCTCTGAAAGAAGCGCTCCTACTTGCTCAATGACGTTCCGGTACTCCATCCCCAGATGACGCACGACCAGCACACAGCCCTCCGTAGCTTTGTCCCAGGCAGCCTGAGGCGTCTGCGCCAGACAAACCCTGCCCGTATAATTCTTTCGCACCAGGGGGATGCCTGAGAGCAGGATCCTTCCCGTCGTCAACACCTCAACCATATTGGTTGAGCCCGGCTGTCCCAGGGGAATCCCGGCTGTGATGACGGCCAACTCCCCTTCCTCAATATGGTTCTCCTTAAGGCACATGTTAACAGCCTCACGAGCCGCCACGTTGATATCCGAAAACTCTCCCACACGCACAGGCTGAACACCCCACCAAAGCGCCAGTTCTCTCCAGGTCTTTTGAGAGGGCGTCACCCCAAGTATCGGCACAGTGGGACGATGCTTGCTGATCATCTTTGCCGTAGAGCCGGTTTTCGTCAAAGAGATAATTGCGGACGCCTCAATCTGCTTGGAAATAAGGACGGCTGCGTCGCTCACGGCATCAGGCACCCCAAAGACCGAAGCCCTCTCCCGACAGGGGAGACACCAGACGCCCAACTCTTTTTCTGCGCGATCCACTATGCGGCGCATGGTTCGAACCGAATCCACGGGATAGAGGCCCGAGGCAGTCTCCCCCGAGAGCATCACGGCGTCCGTGCCATCCAACACGGCGTTGGCCACATCGCTGGCCTCCGCACGAGTGGGGCGCGGATTGCGGATCATGGAATCCAGCATCTGTGTGGCCACAATCACAACCTTACCGCGCAAACGACATTTCTCAATGATGTGTTTTTGCACAAGAGGGACATCCTCAGTGGGTATCTCCACCCCCAGGTCTCCTCGGGCGATCATCATGCCGTCCACGACCTCAACGATATCAGCCAGGTTCTGAACTGCCTGCCACGTCTCTATTTTAGCGATTATTTTCATGGAACCGCCATTGTTCTTGAGCAGCTTGCGAACTTCCAGCACATCATTCCTCGTCTTCACGAAGGAGACGGCCAGATACTCCATCCCATGCTGAATGCCCCATATAATATCCTCCTTGTCCTTTTCGGACAGGGCGGTCAGAGAAATGTTTGCGCCGGGGATGTTGAGCCCTTTGGTGTCCCTCAAAGGACCTCCAACGACGACGCGGCAGATGACTTTATCGTCCTCGACCTTCTCGACGTCCAGATGCAAGGTGCCATCATCAATGTAAATGCTCTGTCCCGCTATGACCTCCTGCGACAGGAGAGGATAATTCACATGGATTAATTC
>JAAYOR010000118.1 GCA_012520235.1 Fretibacterium sp. | reverse complement strand
AGTTTGCTCGACATGTGACCATCCTTGTGCGCGGCGATGATTTTTCCTGCGCTAAGGCTGTGGCGGACAAAGCGCGGGAACATGAAAAAATCACCGTTCTGACGAACACATCGGTGGAGGAGGTCTCAGGCCAAAACGGGCTGGACTACATCCGCTATAGAAACTCGAAGACCGGGGAGGTCACGGAATTCCGAGCAAAAGAAGGGGAGTCTTTTGGCGTGTTCGTCTTTGCCGGATATGCGCCTGAGACTTCTCTTGTGGAGGGCGTCGCTGAGCTGAACGAGCAGGGTTATATTGTTACGGATCGCTCTCAGAAGACTAATGTGGAAGGTCTTTACGCTGCCGGGGACGTCTGTATCAAGCCCCTGCGCCAGGTGGTCACAGCCGTGGGTGATGGCGCGCTTGCTGCAACAGAGCTTGAGAGATATGCGGCAGCCAAACAGACAAGAACAGGTCTTTTTCCCAAAAAGCCTCAGGTCGCCGCCCCTCAGTCCCAGCTTGCTTCCGAAGAGGATTCCATTTTTGACAGCGCTACCTTAGCCCAGCTGGATGCGGTTTTCGCCAGGATGGAGTCCCCTCTGGAGCTGCGCCTGTATCTGTCGGATGACGAAGTCTCTTCCGAGTTGCGACAATACATGGAGGCCCTTGCGGCTCGCACGGATAAACTGAGTGTTAAGGTGACGGATGAGCCTGAGGAGAACAGGCCCTGCGTGAGGCTGTTCCGACCGGACGGGACCTATACCGGACTGGCCTTCCATGGTGTCCCCGGAGGGCACGAGTTCACCTCCTTTGTCCTGGGGCTCTACAATGCGGCCGGGTCGGGACAATCCATTGATGAAGAGTTGGAGCGCGCTGCCAGAGCCATAGCCAAACCGCTGGACATGAAGGTCCTGGTCTCTCTTTCCTGTACCATGTGCCCCGAGCTGGTGACTGCCGCTCAAAAGATAGCCTCCCTGAACGATCGGGTCACTGCAGAGGTCTATGACCTGAACCATTTTCCGGCTCTGCAAAAGCAGTATAAGGTCATGAGCGTTCCCTGCTTGATATTGAACAACAAGGAAGTTTCCTTTGGCAAAAAGAACCTCGCTCAGCTTTTAGAGCTGATAGCGGAGAAGACGGGGTCTTGACGATGATATGAAAATGTCACAGAGAACAAGGGAGGGACGATGCAGGTCCCTCCCCTTAGCTTTTCGAGCCATTAAGTCCCTTCTGTTTCAAAGATGAGCGAGATGAAAAAAGTTTTTCGTAAGACTCCTCTGAAAATCTCAAAAAATGAAACGCATCTGCCTCAAAAATTGATTTTTTTGGGGCAGATGATGCTATACTATCGGAAAAAATAAAGGGATATATTCCTGTTCACACCAAACCGCAGGTTAAAGTTTTTACCTGTAAAAGGCACTGTTGCTTTGCATTTTTTTCTGCACCCAATGGGTCAAAGAAAAAACGCACAAGTGTCTAATGCTCAAGGATTTTCAAAATCAACCTGTGGATTTGGGGTTCATGTGGCTATTGGCCTTAAAATCAAGATGATAAGGAGGAGAGTTATGACGAATTGAATTGATCGTAACACTATCGGGATTGTGTCTGAAGCGGCGGTACTTTGCAACAACGGGTCATGTAATTGAGAGAGGAGGTTTTGTATCATGATGGCAACGATTGCGCACTATAACAAAATCATCAATGGGTTTGTGTGGGGGACTCCGATGCTGTGTTTTCTGGTCGGCACAGGAGTGTATCTGACATTTCTGTTGGGTCTGCCCCAATTGCGTTACCTTGCCCTTACGTTCAAGGAGGTATTCTCCAAGAAAAAGGACGTTCAGCAGGAAGCAGGGGATAAGTCGATCTCGTCCTTTGCGGCTCTTGCGACTGCCATGGCTGCGACGGTTGGGACAGGGAACATCGCAGGTGTGGCCACGGCACTCCACCTGGGAGGCCCGGGCGCGGCGGTCTGGATGCTGGTATCCGCCATCTTCGGCATGTGCACGAAGTTCGCCGAGGT
>JAAYOR010000117.1 GCA_012520235.1 Fretibacterium sp. | reverse complement strand
TTCGGAAGTAGAGACAGCCATGAAAAATGTCGCCGATTCCAACGCAGAGATAGTGGACTCAAGCAAGGCCGTCCATTCAGCTACCCAGGAGACGACCCGTGCAGCGGAGTCGATAGCCACGGAGGCCCAGAGGCTGGCGGAAACAGCCTCGACGCTCTTGAGCCTGGTTCACTCCTTCAAGCTGCAGGAGGGCAATAATAACCCTAAAGCACTCGCAAAGCGCTGAGGGCGGTCAACAGCCCAGCAACCCTCAGGGGCTCAGGGGGAGTAAATCTTGCTCTGAGCCCCCCGGCAAAAACGCAAAAAGATCCCCCGTGCGCTGGATATCCTCCTGCCTTTGAGTTAAACTGGACAAGATGGGAGGTTGAAAAATGAGAAATTACCTGAGTGTTTTGGATACCATTGAAAGAGCCGGAACAAAAGCATGGATTGTGGGGGATTCCACCCGCATGATTTTTATGGGCATTCAGCCTGCCAACCTCACATTTGCCGTTGAACCCTGTGATCTGGAAGCTCTGGCGCTTAAGCTGGGCTCTTCCGGAGGCGTGGACACGGGCGGCAAATTCCCCGTGCTTCGGGGCTCCATCCTGGACATGACGGGGGAGATCTACCTCCTGCAGGGCGACTCGATCGAGGAAGACCTGGCCCGTCGGGACTTCAGCATCAACGCCATCGCCATCCGCTCGGACGGAGGGGTCGTCGACCCCTTCAACGGTCGGCACGACATCCGCAACCGCGTCGTCCGCCTGACGGGAGACGACGTGAGCCTGTTGCATCAGGACCCTCTGCGCATCGTGAGGATGCTGCGCTTTGCCGCGGAGCTGGGCATGGATATCTTCTGGAAGAGTGAGACGGACGTCCGAACCTTCATCAAGAGCAATCCCGACGTCATACGCGACACTCCCTCCGAGCGCTGGGGAAGGGAGATCTTAAGCGGGATGAGGCGCTGCCCCTGGAATTTCATCTCGCTCTGTGACGGCTATCGCCTCCTCCCCTTCTTCCTGAAGGAGCTCGAAGCTCTGAAGACCCTGACGGACAAACAGGGAAGGACTTTTTTTGACCGCACGCTTCAGCTGCTCCGCCGGATCCAGGACTTCATCAAAACCCACAGGCCCCTGGACGAAGACCTCATCATCACCCTCTCCGCTCTGTTCGTCCATATCGAGCGCCAGAGCCAGGAGCCGGCCCTGGCGATAACCGCCCGTTATCTGAAAGACTGGAACGCGGGCTCCGAGATATCCAACCAAGTTCTCGCAGTCCTCGAAAACTACCGCGATTTCTTTGAGCCCAGAACTGAGAAAGAGCTCTGCTCCTCCGTCCTGGCGCACGGCAGCGAGGCGACGGGTACCATGATCGACTTTGCCTTCTGCTATGCCGACGTGGACGAGAGCAAATCCAGAGAGATCTTAACCGGCAACCACTGGAAACTGAAACAGGTGTTGCGTCGGTTCAATGAAGTCAAAAGAAAAACGGACGGGGAGACTCGCTTTCTGAAGGGCGACGAAGTGATGGAGCTCTTGAATTTGAGGCCGGGCCGCAAGGTCGGCGAAGTTTTACACGCCCTGGACATGGCTGTGGGCACAGGCGTTGTAAGCAGCAAAGAAGGGGCAAAGGCCTGGGTGTTGAAAAGTGGCCCCGCTCTCTGACACCATCGCGGCCATCTCCACTGCCTGGGGTGAGGCGGGCGTAGCCATAGTCCGCATCTCGGGACCTGACGCCGTCTCCATGGCCCGCACGGTCGTGGACCTCGGGAAAAAGGCCTTCCCCCCCCCGCGTGAAATGCGCCTTGCCTATTTAAAAGGTGAGGGCGAGGATCCCATTGACCGGGTGCTGGTCGTGCGTTTTGCCGCTCCAAAGAGCTACACAGGAGAGGACGTGGTGGAAATCCACACCCACGGCGGGACCCTGGTAGCGCAGCTTTGCCTGGAGGCCTTGCTACGCCGTGGTTGCCGCCTGGCTGAACCCGGGGAGTTCACCAGACGCGCGTTCCTGAACGGGCGTCTGGACCTCTCGCAGGCTGAGGGCGTCCTGGGCATTATCCGCTCACGCAGCGAGGAGGCCCTGCGCGCCGCAGCGCGGACTCTCACAGGAGAGCTCTCAAGTTTTATCCGGGAGATCCGGGAGGAGATCCTGGAACTTCAGGGAAACCTGGAGGTCCAGCTGGACTACCCTGAGGAAAGTGAGCCCGGCTTTGACGAGACCGAATTAGCCAACGCGGTCTCCACTTTAAAGCTGAGCCTTCAGGACCTGAAGGACCGCTGCTCGCTGGGGCTCCTGCTTCGCGAAGGCATCCGCGTGGCCCTGACGGGACGCCCCAACGTGGGCAAATCGTCACTCTTGAACGCCCTCCTGAAACAGGCGCGCGCTATCGTCACAGCCCTGCCCGGCACCACCCGCGATGTCATTGAGGAGGCCGTCACCTTCCGCGGGGTCCCTATCCGCCTGGTGGACACGGCCGGACTGCGGACCCCCATCGACGAGATAGAGGCCAGCGGGGTTGAGCGCGCCAGGATGGAGCTGAGGAAAGCGGACATCTGCCTCTGGCTCCTCGACAGTTCCATGCCTCTGGAGCAGGAGGACCTGGACTACATCCACCGCCTCCAGGAGCGCGATCACATCATCCTATTGAACAAGTCGGACAAACCCCCAGCTTTTTCGGAGGAGGACGTCCGGGTTAGCGCTCCCGACAGCGCCATCCTCTCCATCTCAGCTAAGACCGGCATGGGGCTGGCTCAGTTGAAGGAAGAGATTCTGGCCATCGCCACAAGAAACGGCTCGCTGGACTCGGGCCTGAACGTGACGGCCCGCCAGCTCTCCGAGGTCCAGAAGGCCCTGTCGGCCCTGACGGAAGCGGAGAGGGCTGTCGCAGAAAATGCGGGACAGGATGTGATAGCGGGGCTCCTGGGGACGGCCCGGTCAGCCCTGGAGCGTCTGCTCGGCATCGACTGCGACGACGCCCTGCTCGACTCCGTCTTCAGTCGTTTCTGCGTCGGCAAATGAGAGAAAGGTCAAGGGAACGTGGAAAAAAATTCCCTTGCGGGTGTGGGCGTGGAGAGAACCCACGGTTTTTAACCTTTGGCAGACAGCCTCATCTGTACAAGTAAGGGAGTGTCCCGTCATGTTCCGTCCCCGCTCCAGCGACAACTCACAACACCATACCGCTCCCCGCAGCCGGGGGCGCTTTTTTTCGACCGTTCACTGCCTCCTCGCTCTGCTCCTTGCCCTCTTTTTCGCCCTTCCGGTCCGGGCGTTTGATCCCATGCAGTTTGACGGGCCTAAAGTCAAGGACCTTTACTACGCCGTCATCCGCGACATGGACGCTCAGTTCCTGGCTCTAGCCAGCGGACGGATTGACGTGCTGAGCGAGCTCTACCGCGCCGCGGATATTGAGCGGCTGGCGGCCGACCCCGCCGTCCAGCTCTCCCTGGCTCCGACCTTCCATTCGTTTTATCTCACCTTCAACACCCGCGCCTTCCCCTGGGATCAGACGGTGCTACGGCAGGCGGCCTCGCAGGTTTTGGACCGCAGACGCTGGACGCGCGATCTGTTCTCCGGCTACGCCGAACCCATCACCAGCTTTTTGCCTCCGGTCTCGGCCTGGTGTTCTCTCGCCCCCGCGCCTGCTCTGCCCTTCGGGCTTGAGGCAGCCCGCAAGCGGCTTGCCGAGGCCGGTTGGAGCTGGAACGCAGCCGGGCGTCTCACGGCCCCCGACGGGCGGGAGGTCCCCGACACCGAGATCCTCTGCCCTCCCTCCTCGGTCGTCGCCACAACAGCGGAGATTGCTCAATCGGCAGCCCAGGCCTTCACCAGGCTTGGGATCCCGACCCGCGCTGCCCCCATGGATTTCCAGGCCATGCTGGCCCGAGTGGACGAGGGCAAGTTCGACGCCTGCACCAATGCCTGGAACCTGTCGCGGGACCCTGACCTGCTCTATCTCTTCTACCACAGCTCAGGCGATGTTCCGGGCGGCTACAATAAAAGCGGCATCTCCGACCCGGAGCTGGACAGGGCGCTCCTGGAGCTCCGGAACGCGCGGGACGAGGCCTCAGCCCGCAGGTGGTCCGATGAGGCCCAAGCGCGCCTGAGCGTCCTCATGCCCGTAGCGCCCATTTACAGCCGTTACTCCGTCACAGCGGTGCGCAGCGACTGGCAGGGGCTCTTCACCTCCGACCGGGTCACGGCCGACAACCTCTGGACCCTCCTCGCGATGAGCCCGACGTCCGGCGCGATGAGGCCGCTCTATTGGTGCCTGCCCGAGGAGGTGCGGGTTCTGAACCCTCTGACCTCCTCCACGGCCTACGACTGGATGGTGCTCGGGACGATTTATGACAGCCTCATCTCGGTGAACCCCGAGACGTTCGAGGACCTGCCCTGGCTGGCCGAGAGCTGGGACGTCAGGCCTGAGGGAGAGGGCGCACTCTTGACCTTCAGACTGCGTCCCGGCCTGAGCTGGCAGGATGGTACGCCTCTGACGGCCGAAGACGCCGCACACACCATCCGCTTTATCCGGGAGCACAAGGTCCCGCGCTTCTACGACTCCGTCGCCAACGTCATCTCAGCCGACGCGGAGGGCCTCACCCTGCGCGTGGCCTTGAGCCGCTACACGCTCTGGGACTTGCACAACATCGGAGGGCTTATTCTCCTCCCGCGCCATATCCTGGAAAAGGTCTCCGACTGGCGCGCCTGGCAGCCCGCGAATCTGACGGCGGAGGGTGCCCCGACCCAGCTCATAGGGACCGGACCCTTCACCTTCAGGGAGTCTCGGACGGGCGAGTACGTCCACATGACCCGCAACGAGCATTACTGGCTCTATCGGCCCGGGAGAGCGCGCCTTTCAGGAGGGATGCCCTATGCGGTCCTTTTTTAGCCGCCTCCTCGCCTCCGTCGCTGTCCTGGCCGCGGTGCTGGTCCTGAACTTCTTCCTGTTCCGGATCATGCCCGGAGACCCGGTGAGCAGCATCATCGACCCGCGCTTCTCCCCCGAGGCCAAGCAGGAGCTGGCCGCCCAGTGGGGCCTGGACCGCCCCCTGAGCGAGCAGTTCGTCCGTTACGTCAAGCAGATGCTCACCTTCCGCTTCGGGCTCTCCACCTCCACGGGCCGCCCCGTCTGGGACGAGCTGAGGACCCGCGTCCCGAACACGGCCGCGCTGCTGTTCCCCGCGCTCCTGCTCTCCGCCGCTCTCGGGACCTTTCTGGGGGTCGCTGCAGCTCAAAAACGCGGAGGTGCCCTGGAGCGCCTGGTCCTCTGGAGCGGGGCTCTTTCTTTTTCCTTCCCCTCCTTTTTCGTCCA
>JAAYOR010000116.1 GCA_012520235.1 Fretibacterium sp. | reverse complement strand
TATTACTTGTCTTTTAGTTTCTTAGAAGCAGTAATAATAGTGTGGGGTAAATCTGTGGATAACCTGATTGGAGCTTTCCCTCTGAAGCCTTTATGGCCTGTGAATTTCCTGTGAAAGCTCTGTGGAAGCTTTTGGGGATTTTGTGGAAAAAACTGTTGGAATTAGGTTCATGTTGTGGATAATGATAGCTTTTCCACAACTTTTCTCACAGTTCACAGTTTATTTCGGATGCTCTCCACAGCCTTTTTCACTGCTTCGTCATCCTTGATGAGCTGTTCTATTTTCCTTTGAGCGTGGATGACGGTGGTGTGATCTTTCTTGCGGAATGCTTGTCCGATGCGCTGCAGGCTGAGTTCCGTCATCTCGCGGCAGAGGTACATAGCTATCTGACGTGCCAGAGCAATGTCTGCTGTGCGCTTGGAGCTTGTGAGGTCCTCGATGGTCATGGAGAAGGTCTCTGCCACCACGTTCTGGACGCTCTCCACTGTGACGGGTCCTCTGAGGTCCATTCTCAGGATATCCTTGAGCCAGACGGAAGTGTTTTCGATGGTCACTGGGTCCCCTGAGAGTTCGGCGCAGGCGATGACCCGGTTCAAGGCTCCCTCCAGCTCTCGGATGTTGCTGGGGATGTGCTGAGCCAGAAAGTCGATGACTTCGTCCGGCATAGAGTACTGCCGTAGCTTGGCCTTCTTGCGGAGAATGGCGATGCGCGTCTCAAGGTCGGGAGGCTGGATGTCCGTCACGAGTCCCCATGCAAACCGGCTGATCAGCCGGTCCTCTATATCGATGTTCCGTAGATCTGACAGAGGCCTGTCGGAGCAGATGACCACCTGCTTGTTGTCTGAGTGCAGAGTGTTGAAGGTGTGGAAAAATTCCTCCTGGCTCTGCCCCTTGTTGCCGAGGAACTGGATATCGTCTATCAGTAGGATGTCCACGTTGCGGTAATGCTCCTTGAACTGAGACATCTGCTTGGCTGCGATGGCTTGGACGAACTCGTTGAGGAACTTTTCCGCGCTCAGGTAAACGGCCCTGAGCCCGCTGCGCCGGTCCAGTGCATAGTGGCAGATGGCGTGCATAAGGTGCGTCTTACCAAGCCCGACCCCGCCCCAGATGAAAAGGGGATTGTAGGCTTTGCCGGGGGTCTCAGCAACCGCGAGGCTGGCCGCGTGGGCCAGACGGTTGGACTTTCCCACTACAAACGAAGAGAAGACGTAGTTGGAGTTAAGTCCGATTTTTCGAGCAGGCTGAGGTTCCGCAGCTTGCTCCGCTCTGGCTGTCCACTCCGTCTTCTTACTCTCCCCTTCAGGATGCATGTTTGCCTTCAGTCGGATGGCTCTGAGCTCACCCGTCGCCTGTGCCGAACGGTTGAGCTCGTTCAGAAAGTTTTTTGTGATGTATTCCTGAGTGAAGATGTTGGTTGTGTCAACGATCAGCTCTTCCTTTTCAAGAGCTGTCGGCACGCACGTCGTTAGCCAGAGCTCCGCCGTTCCCTCCGGCAGTCTCGGGGAGACGTCGTCAATGATAGTCTGCCATAATTTTTTGAGATCTTTTTGTTCTTCGTTTTGCAACGTAAGTCACCCCTTGATGCAAGTCACTCTTTGACAGGAATAGGATACCGGTGTTGGATCGCTAAAGAGGGCGAGAAAAGAAAAAACTTCGACGCCTGAGGCGAGGAAGCGCGGAGGATATCAACCGGTTTATCCACATAGTTCCACATGAACCCCCTGGAATTTGACCCGTCTTATCCTGATTATACACTTATCCACAAAAAAAAACGGGGGAGGCTGTGGATAAATTGCCCTTCTTTCTTTTTGTAGTACTTCGTGCAGCCGTTCACAAGAGACATGCCGCACGCTGAAATTTAATGATATCATGAGCCATGCTGGAGATAAGTTTTTCCCAGGCCTGAAGGTTGGAAAGCTTGTGGCATTCCGCCTCATTTTCTTGTACTTGTGTGTTTGGCATGTTTTTTAGTTTTTTGTTTTGGCCGTTCTCCCCCGAGTTCTCGGCGAGCAGGGCTGCGAGTTTTTATATTGTGTGATGAGGAGGTCTTTACACATGGTATCGGTTTATCTGAACAACGCAGCCACCACCTGGCCAAAACCTCCCTGTGTGGGCGAGAGTCTTTCGACTTTTCTCTCCCGGGGTGGCGCAAACCTGGGGCGAGGAACCTCATCCTCCCGTGACATGGGGACTCTGAACTCGGTGCTGGACTGTCGGACCCGTCTGGCTCAACTTTTGGGCGGTTACGAGGATGGGGACCCACGTTACGTGACGTTCTGTTCCAACGTGACCGAGGGGCTGAATATCGTGTTGCGCGGATTCCTGCGTCCTGGTATGAAGGCCCTTGCCTCCTGTATGGAGCACAACTCCGTCATTCGGCCCCTGAGGACCCTTGAGCGCCTTGGCGTCAAGACGGAGTTCCTTCCCTGCTCTCCTGAAGGAGAACTGGGCCCTGAGACTCTCTCAAAGGCGCTCTCCAAAGGGCGCTGCGATCTGGTGGTGCTCGCTCATGCGAGTAACGTCTGCGGGACCGTCCAGGACGTTGAGGTTCTGGCTTCCATCTGCCGGGATGCCGGGGTCCCGCTTGTGCTGGACACAGCTCAGACGGCCGGAACCCTGTCTCTTGACGCGGCGGCCTTAGGGCTTGCGGCCCTCTGCTTTACGGGGCATAAGGGGCTGATGGGGCCCCAGGGCATCGGAGGTGTCGTCTGGAACCCCGAGTTTGCCCTGAAGGTCGATCCTCTGGTGACGGGGGGGACAGGGAGCTATTCTCACGTCGAGTTTCAGCCGGAGGAGCTCCCCGATCGCTTCGAGGCCGGGACGCCGAACCTGCCGGGCATCGTGGGCTTGCTTGCCGCACTGGACTGGATGGACGAAGTCACCCTTGAGGCGGTTGCCGAGCGAGAGCGTGCCATAGGGGCCTTTCTCCTGGACGGGCTTCTGAAGATCGAGGGGCTTCAGCTTCAGGGACGGCGTACAATGGAAGGCCGGGTCCCAGTGTTCTCCTTCAACTTTGAGGGGATCGACAATGGCATCCTGGCCGACGTGCTGTCGCGCAAGGGCTTTGAGACCAGACCGGGCCTGCACTGCGCACCTCTGGCCCACAAAGCCCTGGGCTCGTTTCCTCAGGGGAGTCTGAGGGTCTCACCCGGCTACTTCACGAAGGATCCGGAAATAACCTCCTTCCTGACCGCTCTGACTGAGAGCGTCCGAGAGCTCCGGAGGGAGTGAAGGCCGGAAGTTGAAGATTTAGGTTGATCCATCAAACTTTACAGATGCCTTAATGGCATAGCATGTTGAAAACAGAATTAACCGCGAAACGCGCTAAAATCGCGAAAGCTTGTGTGGCTTGTTTTTCTTTTTCTGAGTTTTTTCATGTTTTTCGTGTCTTTCGCGTGGTTCGCGGTTCCTTTTTTCGGTTCTTTTTTTTGTGTCCATTCGTGTTTATTCGTGGTTCCTTTTTTAGTCTGGGCGAAGTTTGATTTGGAGAGAGGCTGTATGTACGAACAACTGGTGACGGTAGCGCCCTCCGAGGTGTCCTGTAGAAATGAATTGAAGCTGCGTCCCTTGCTGAATTATCTGCAGGACGTGGCAGGTGACGCGGCTGCCCGTTTCGAGGGAGCCCCCAGGCAGATGGCGGCGCACGGCTACGCCTGGGTTCTGACTAAGTACGAGCTGGACTTCATCGGCTCTCCGCCGGTCATGGACTCCGTCTTCCGTGTCCGGACCTGGCACTGTGCCACCGAGAGCTACAACACCCTGCGCGTCTTTCAGGCCGAGACCCCGGAGGGAGAGCCCCTCCTGTGGGGCAAGACGGCCTGGCTGCTGCTGGACCTGGTGACGGGCCGGCCCGTCAAGCCGGTCGCGCACCTTCCTAAGTCCTTCATTGAGGCCGGGAGGCCTATCGAGCCCGACTTCCGCAAGGTCCCGGACCTTGGGACTCTCGAGAATCTCGGGGATGGACCAGTCTCCGAGTCCGTCTTCTCCGTCCGGTTCCACGATCTGGACTCGAACGGGCACGTCAACAATGCGGTCTACTTCGAGTGGGTCTATGAGGCGACGCCTCTGGACCTGATGCTTCATGAGATTGTGGGATGCTCCGCGGTCTTCCGGACCGGGGCGCTTTTTGGCGATTCCGTCCGGGTGCTGGCGAAGGAGCATCCCAACGACGATGGGCTTCGTGAGTTCGTCTATGAGATCCGCAGCGTCAAAAACAATAAAAAAAATTCGGGCAAGCCCTTGGCCTCTTTTTCCGCGTTCTGGAGGAGGTTTGCCTCTTGAACATTGTCATCGTTGGAGCTGGTGAGGTCGGCTGTGCGGTGGCTCAGACCCTGGCTGCGGAGGGGCATGACGTCAACCTGGTGGAACAAGATGCGGAGCGTGCGGAGAAGCTGGCTTCCGAGCTGAACGTGAGGGTTATTCCCGGCAACGGGGCCCGGCCTCAGGTGCTTTATGACGCGGGGGTCCGCGAGGGCTGTGTTGTGGATTTGCTGCTGGCCTGCACGGACAGGGACGAGGCTAATATGCTCTCCTGCTGGATCGCTCGTCACGCGGGGGTCCGCCGCGTCATCTCGCGCGTCCGCAGTCTGGAGTTCACCGACTCCCTCACCTGGGCCCGGGAGCTTGGCATCGACATGATGCTCTCGCCCGAGCGGTCCGTGGCGCGGGAGATCCTGGAGCTCCTCTCTGTCAGCTCCGCCGTTCACACGGCCGAGCTTCTGGAGGGTCGCGCGGCCATCTACGCTTTCCATGTGGGGGACACCTCATCTCTGGCGGGCAAATCCCTCAAGGACATCCGGCTCGCGCATCCAGATCTGACAGCTCTTGTCGTCTACGTGGAGCGTTCGCCCGAGGAGAACATCATCCCCAACGGGGACACGGTTCTGGAGAAGGAGGACCTGTGCTACGTAGTCTCGAAGCGCGATCAGGTCTGGAAGCTGGAAAAACTCTTTCAAGGCCGCAACCCCAGGCCCTTGAGGAAGGTCTTTGTCGTGGGCGGTGGCAAGCTGGGCTATCAGGTGACGCAGAGGCTGCAGAGGGATTATCGGAACATCAAGATACGGCTTATAGACAAGGACCCGCAGCAGTGCGCTAAGCTGGCTCAGGAGCTGGGTGGGGCTCTGATCCTCAACGGGGATGGGGCGGACCCCTCCCTGCTGGCCGAGGAGGGGATAGAGGATGCTGACGGGTACGTCTGCGCCACGGAGTCGGATGAGGTCAACCTGATCTACGCGGCTCTCGCAAAATCCATGGGGGTCAACAAGTCCATCGCGGTGGTGCGCCGGAGGCTTTACCAGAACATGCCCGAGCTCATGCCGGTAGATGCTGTTGTGGACCCCAATGAGGCTCTGGCCTCGGTCATCCTGCGTTACATTCGCTATCCCGGACACGCCCGTGCCCTCTCTATTATTGAGCAGATAGATGCTGAGATGCTGGAGCTGGCTATGCCGGAAGGCAGCGAGCTGATAGACATCCCTCTGGCTCAGCTGAAGCTTCCCAAGGGCGTTCTGGTGGCTCTGGTGGGGCGGGGAGAGAACGTCTTTGTCCCGACGGGCGCCACCAGACTGCGCGCGGGCGATCACATGATCCTGTTTGCCACCACGGCTCTGATGCAGGAGGTTGTGAGACTGTTTGAAGGGGAGAGGGCATGAAGACCCGGGTGGTCCTTCATGTCCTCTCCATGGTGTCCCTGATCGTCTCGCTCTTCATGGTTTTCCCGATGATCTGGTCATGGATGGATGGGAGCCCGGATCTCACCGCCTTCATCCTCGCTCTGGGCTCCGGGCTCTTGATAAGTGGGATGCTCTTCCTCTTCAGCCGGGTCAGGCGGAGGGATTACGAGGAGCTGGGGCTCCGTGAGGCCTTTGCTGTGGTCACCTTCTCCTGGGTCATCGCCTCGGCCGTCGGTGCGTTGCCCTACGTGCTGTCCGGGTTCGTCCCCAGCTACACGGACGCGTTTTTTGAGACTGTATCAGGCTTCACCACCACGGGTGCCTCCATCCTGACGGACGTCGAATCGGGGTCACGCGGGCTTTTGTTCTGGCGCGCCCTCACCCACTGGCTGGGCGGCATGGGCATCATCGTGCTCAGCCTGGCTATTCTGCCGTTCCTGGGAGTCGGGGGCATGGAGCTCTACAAGGCGGAGGCCCCGGGCCCGGCGCCTGAGAAGGTAACCCCGCGCGTCCAGCAGACGGCGGTCTTTCTGTGGGGCATCTATCTGCTGCTGACCGTCCTGGAGACCGTGCTCCTGATGTTCGGGGGGATGGACCTCTTTGATGCGCTCGCCCACTCCTTTGCCACCATCGCCACGGGCGGGTTCTCCACCAAGAACAGTTCGATAGCCTTTTTCGAGAGCCCTTACATCGAGTGGGTGATCACTCTTTTCATGTTCCTGTCGGGCGTTAACTTCTCCCTGCATTTCCTGGCTCTGACGGGCCGTCTTCGGGGGGCGCTGGAGGACGAAGAGCTGCGCTGCTACACGTGGGTCGTCCTCGCCGCCACGGCCCTTATCGCAGTTTTTCTGATCCTGCACAAAGTCGGCGGTTTTGGCTATGTGCTGCGTCAGGCGGCCTTCCACGTGGTGAGCATCATCACGACCACAGGGTTTGTTGCGAGCAACTACGAGCTGTGGCCGACCGTCACAAAATTCACTCTGCTCCTCCTGACGGCTCTGGGCGCCTGCGCCGGGTCCACGGGCGGGGGGATCAAGGTGGTGCGCGTGCTGGTGATGGGCCGTCAGATCCGGGCCGAGGTGGTGGGTCTGCTGCACCCTTCGGCGGTCATCCACACCCGCGTTAACGGAAAAGTGGTCTCCATGAGGGCCCTGAGCTCAATCATGGCCTTCTTCATGCTCTACATTGCCACCATGGTCTGTGCCACCCTTGCTGCCATGGCCTTCGATCACCCCAGGCTGGACGTCCTGACCGCCCTCTCCGGCGTCATCACCAGCCTCAGCAATGTCGGGCCGGGGCTGGGCTCCCTGGGCCCGGTGGAGAACTTCTCCTGGCTGCCGGCTGGGGTCAAGTGGATCTTTTCGTTCTGCATGCTGGCCGGACGCCTTGAGCTCTTTGCCGTGCTCCTGCTCTTTTTCCCCTCGACCTGGGGCCGTTGAGCGCTTGAGATTCAGGGTCCAGGGTTTACCCCCAGACCACAGGTTAAAAACCGTGGGCTCCCAAACCAACGCCTCGCTAAAGGACGAAAATAAGGCATGAAAAAACAGATAGTCCTCCGTGTCCTCTCCTTCATCTCCCTGATTGTTTCGCTCTCCATGATCTTCCCGCTGATCTGGGCGGCTGTGGACGGGAGCCCGGACCTCATTGCCTTCATCCTTGCCCTGGGTTCCGGGCTCTTGATCAGCGGTGTGCTCTTCCTCCTCAGCCGGGTCAGGCGGAAGGACTACGAGAAGCTGGGGCTCCGCGAAGCCTTTGCCGTAGTCACCTTCTCCTGGCTCATCGCTTCGACCGTCGGGGCGCTGCCCTACGTGCTCTCCGATTTCATCCCCAGCTACACGGACGCGTTTTTTGAGAGCGTCTCAGGCTTCACCACCACCGGAGCCACGATTCTGGCGGACATCGAAGCCGTGCCGCGCGCCCTTTTGTTCTGGCGTGCGCTCACCCACTGGCTGGGCGGTATGGGCATCATTGTGCTCGGCCTGGCGGTCATGCCGTTCCTTGGGGTCGGGGGCATGGAGCTCTACAAGGCGGAGGTCCCCGGCCCGACGCCCGAGAAGATAACCCCTCGCATCCAGCAGACGGCGGTCTTTCTCTGGGGCATCTACGTGGCTCTGACCCTCATCCAGACCGTGCTCCTGATGTCAGGAGGGATGGACTTCTTTGACGCGATCACCCATTCGTTCAGCAGCATGGCCACGGGCGGGTTCTCCCCTAAAAACGCCTCGATTGGGCATTACAGGAGTTCCTATATCGAGTGGGTGACTGCGTTTTTCATGTTTATCTCAAGCATGAACTTCTCCCTGCACTATCTGGTCCTGACGGGCCATTTCCGCAAAGCTCTGAGGGACGAGGAGCTGCGAGGTTATGTGAAGATGGTCCTCCTCTCAGCGCTGCTCATTGCCTGTTTCCTGGTGTTGGACGGGTTTGGCGATTTTTTCAGCTCTCTCTGGCAGGCGCTTTACCACGTGCTGAGCGTCGTCACGTCCACCGGCTTTTTCACCACCGATTACGCTCAATGGCCTCCGGTGACGCAGTTCATCCTGCTCCTCCTGACGGCAGTGGGCGCCTGTGCCGGATCCACAGCCGGCGGGATCAAGGTGGTGCGAGTGCTGATAATGGGCCGTCAGATCCGGGCTGAGGTGACGAGCCTGCTGCACCCTTCGGCCGTGATCCAGACCCGGTTCAACAAAAAGGTGATCTCCCGGAAGGCCCTGAGCTCGATAACGGCTTTTTTCATGCTCTACATCGGAGTCACGGTCTGCTGCACCCTCGTCGTCACGGCCTTTGACCACCCCAAGCTGGACATCCTGACCTCGCTCTCTGCCGTCCTCGCCAGCCTCAGCAACGTCGGGCCTGGCCTGGGGGCTGTGGGGCCTGTGGAGAACTTCTCCTGGCTGCCGGCCGGGGTCAAGTGGATCTGTTCGCTCTGCATGCTGGCCGGACGCCTTGAGCTCTTTGCTATGGCGCTGCTCTTCCTTCCCTCCGCCTGGAATCGTTGAGCCCTCTTCCCGAACCCCGGTGCGTCGGCATGATACAATAGCAGGGCGCCTCCCGACCCGGCGACCCTGCCCTTTCCGGCTCGAAAACGGGGCCTTCCCAGGGCGAACGGGGCCTTTTTAAGGCGAATGGGGCCTCCAAGGTGATCTCCGGCAAGGAGTGGCGATCTCTGGCTTTTGGGCTTTCTGACGAGGAGTTTTGATCGAGATGAAAAAAAAGAGGAGCGACAGCCCCCCGCCCTACGGGGATTTTTCGCACACTTTGCATACTTCACACGCTTTACACGAGAATTCTCTGGGGGACTCTGACTCTCTTGCGGGAGAGGGTTGGGTGACAGAAGATCCTCATCGGGAACGAGAGCAGGCCAGCACGTCTGTTAACTGGTCTGAAAGATCGGAAAAAACCGGACGTAGAAAAGGCGCTTACCCGTGGGTTCTGGAGACGGCCTCTTTTTTGTGCGGCGCTTCGGTGATGGTGCTGGAGCTGGCGGGCTCTCGCGTTGTGGCTCCTTTCCTGGGGACCTCTCTGGTGGTCTGGACCTCGCTGATAGGGGTCATCATGGCGAGCCTCTGTTTGGGCAACTGGCTGGGCGGCCGCGCCGCGGACCTCTGCCCGGAGCGGAAGGTTCTGGCGCGAATAGTCCTTCTGTCTGCCCTCTGCACCGGTGCTCTGGCCTTTGCTGCCAACCCGGTTTTACGGTTTTTCTCCGGCCTCGGCGGAAGCTTTTACGTGGCCACTGTCCTGGCGGCTGTGGCGCTCTTTACGCTCCCAAGCGTCCTTCTGGGGATGGTTTCCCCCTTCATCGTCCGTCTGGCCATGAAGGACGTCGGTACCTCCGGCGTGACGGTAGGGCGTTTTTCGGCCATAGGGTCGGCCGGCAGCATCCTGGGAACGTTCCTCGGGGGTTTTGTCCTGATCTCTCTTTTCCCCTCGGGGGTCATCCTCCTCATGGTGGCCGGGACTCTGGCGCTCGTCGCGCTTTTGCTCTACGGCTCCGTTCGGAGGGGCGCTCTGACCGTCTCCATTCTGCTCTTTGCCTGCGCCGGCGCGGCCGGTACTTGGGGGCTCCCCATGACCCCTGTGGGGGAGCATATCGAGACGCCTTACAGCCATCTGTGGATCGCGGAGAGCTTCTCGGGCGGCAGGCGCGTCCGCATCATGATGACGGACCCGCATGGCGCTCAGTCGCTGATGTACACGGACAATCCCACCGAGCTGGTGAGCGACTACACCAAGTTTTATGACCTGGCGTTCCACTTCAAGGAGGACGCCGGCAACCTCCTGATGCTGGGCGGAGGCGGCTATTGCGTGCCCCGCTACCTCCTGAGCGAGCGTGCCGGCATCTCCATGGACGTCGTCGAGTTGGACCCTGGTGTCACCGAGGCGGCGCGGCGCTACTTTGAGCTGAGGGACAACCCAGGGCTCCGCATCTTTCACGAGGACGCTCGGTGGTTCCTGAACCGGGCAGCACGGGACCCAGACCAGGTCGAGAGCTATGACGCGGTCTTCATGGACGTCTTCGGGTCGTGGTACTCCATCCCCTTCCACCTGACCACCGTCGAGGCGATGCAGGCTGTGAGCGACCTCCTTGTCCCGGACGGAGTCCTGATCATGAACGTCATCGCCTCCATCTACGGACCTCGAAGCGGGGTCTTCCACGGGATCTACGCCTCCCTCTCTCAGGTGTTCCCGCGCGTCCTGATCTTCCCGGCCTCTGCTCCTGACCCTCAGTTTGCGATGTCCCGCCAGAACCTGATGCTCCTGGCCTTCAAGTCCCCTCAGATGCCGGACGTTCCCCCCGCTCCAACCCCGGAGGTCTCGCGCCTGTTGGCCCACCACTGGAGCCGACCCTTCACCCCGGATATCCCGGCCTTTACCGACTCGTTCGCCCCGGTCGAGCGTTATTCTCTGATGCGATAAACGGACCCCTGCTTCTGACCCTCTGACCCTCTCAAAAACCTCTGCCCCAGGAAAAGATTGAGGGAAGCCCTTCATTAAAAGACAGCCCCTTTTCTTACTGTTAGCCTCTACCCCCAAGAAAGGATCAAGGGAAACCCGAATCGCCCCGGCGTTTTGCCGGTGCTTTTTAAACTTTGGGACTTTTTTGACACAGGACTCCTCAGCGAACCCCGGCGCCTTTTTTACGAGCGAGATAATTTGGTCTTACAAACCTGATAAAAGTTTATTTAAACCCTGCCATTAGATGGTAGGGTTTTTGCTTTAAGGGGAAAAAGGTCGATAATTAATGGATTTATAAAAATTATAACTTGACAAGTGCATGAAGCTGGTCAATAATTATGTTTGATCAATAATACAAATAAGGGAGGGGGCGATGAGGAAGAAATTTTATGGACTCTGCCGGCAGGGGCAGAAAGCCTGGGGCCTGAGAATTGAAAAATTCCGGTTTTTGGTTCCAGGGCGCTTGCGCTTTGAGACTCTTCCGGTTTGAGTTTGAGGATCGAGAGTGAGGGATGCGATGGAAACGTGTGGGCATCGGTTTGCTTTGCCCTGTGTCCATTCTGCCACGGCAGTTGAGAGAATTTGGCTCCTCAATTGCCTCAATTAAGAGAAGATGTAAATGTGAGGTGTGCTGTATGAGGTTACAAAAAAGATTGAAGTTTCTTTTGAGGTGCGGACTGTTGGCCTTGGTTTTGCTTTTCGCAGGAAGTGCCTCGTGGGCGGAGATCCCAAATCAGTTTGGGATTCAGAAAAAGCTGGGTTCGGAGGTCGAGGAATTTGAAATACCTGGCGGATGTATAAACCGCAGGTCGATCTACCGCCTGGTGCAGAGTGTAGCGGAGCGTCAGGGTGGCACCCTGCGGCCGTACGACCTCTCTATCCGACTGGACTGGATGTGCGGCTGTGCTGGATGGATCTTCTTCGATTATTTCCCGGTGCCTCACTTTTCGATAGACATGGAGAAGGGGCTTCTTGCCTCTATGGGAGGGCGTTTCCTGTCTACGGGAGAACGATTTGCCGTCTCACCCGAGAGGGGGTTTTTTGAGGAGTACAGCCGGATTGACGGCGAGTGGACGGAAAAGCTCCGTGATAAATACCTTGAATTCCGCAAGGGGCAGATTGCAAGGGTGAAGGATAAGATCATAGCGGAGGAGAAAGAGAAAGACCCCGAGTATGATCCTGCGAAGGATCCGAAATTCAACCAAAAACTCAATGCCCTCTTCGGAGAGGAGTGGAAAAAGGTCTACCCTGACGAGTGGTATAAAGATCTCACTTCCGAAGAGATAGCGCTTGATAAGGAGGACAACAGGGTATTCAAAGAACTCGATAAAAAGGCGACAAGCCCTGACGTGGGAGACTGGGAGTATGTCTCCATTACGAAGGGCGTGGATATCCCGGTGTCCGTTGACAGCAACGAGCTGTCCTTTGTCAGCTCCGCTGGCGAGAAGACTGTTAATCTGACAAGCCTGACCGATCTGGCGGGTGTGATGGCCTTCCGCGCAGCCCAGATAGCCTCCGGGATGTGGGGTGGGGTCTTCAACGCCCGGGATGTCCGGGTGGAATGGGGTTGGGTTGCTCCGGCTGTTGATACCATTAAGAGCTTTTTTGCGGACACTCTGGGGATTGCCGAGGCGAACCTGAGACCCGGACCTCGAGATGAGAATGCTGGCTTACTGACGCTTGACGACGCCTGGTTCCGCTTCACGGTGAAGTCCAGCGGCAGGACTGTGACGCTCCGCGCCACAGAGGCCCTGCTACCCGAGGAGTTCTTTGAAGGGACGGTGACGGCGAACAATAGGATCGAAGCGTCCGGCGTACTTCCCTTCTGCGGCGGCTTTGAGGTCAGGACGGGACGCCGCGCTACGGTAGATGACGTCTTCACCTCCAACCTTCTGAAGGTGAGTGGACGGGAGCTGGGGGAGAATCTGGCTAACTACCTCCCGTCGCTTGACGCTGGGGAGAGACTGACTCAGGAAGCCGGGGTTCTGGCGGAAAAGGCCCAGAGTGCGTTTGATGATGTGGTGAGCTTCCGAGCAGCCCAGCTGATAGCCTTAAAGCAGGGTGGAGAGCTTGTGCCGGAGAAACTGGAGGTCCGCCTCTCTCCGGGACATGGCTCAAACCCGGATGAGCCTCTTGAATTCTGGCGGAGGCTGGGTGTGCAAAGCGTCAGCATTGACCCCGGCTTGAAAGTTGATTCTGAACTCGAATTGATGCGGGTTGTTGCAAGGGGGGGCGAGGAGACCCTGGAGTTCGTCGAGACCGACGACATGGGGCGCAGAGATTACATGGATACCCTCCCCTATCTGATGTTCTGGGAGAAGCGGGCGAATCCGAACAACGCCTCCTCGGTGAGGTCACGGAGCCTTCAGAGCCTTCCTGTCAGTCCTGCGTGCGCCTGTTCTGAGAAACTTCCCGGTGGCCGGGCGTTGTCATCCTGCCATCATGAAGAGGGCTCTTCCGGAAGCTCCGGGGGTAGGATGGTAGCCAGGCACGCTCCTACGGGCAATGTGGTGGACGACATCATCCACCGTGGGCGGGATACCCTGGAAGCGATCGTCAATCGCTTGTCCGCGGTTCCTTCAGTGGGGCTGTTTCAGGTGAAGGAATGGTGGGCTGCCCCGCAGTCGCCCGGTGAGGAGCCGCGCCTGGTGGTAGCGGCGCCGGAGGATGCGGTGTCGACCGTGGCAGCCGACTGGAGCATCACTCAGGACAAAGCAGATGAAAAAGGCATGATATCGGTCACGATCAAGACCACTCTCAGCATCCCTGATGAGCTGAAGAGTATCTGGGCTAAGGGCAAAGGGTTCCTGAAGGGCATAAAACTCATCGACTGCAAAAAAGCCTCTGAGCAAAGGAGTGTCCAGACCGCTAAGGGAGCCGTGCTCGCGGACTACACAGTCACCTTCAAGGGGGAGACGAACGACGTAGCCAACGCCGCTATAACGGATATCCGGTACACGACCGGAGAGGATGACCTCGTGAAGAAGGTTATCAATCTGCCCGACGGCGGTATAAAGCTCTCTGAGATGCGTCCTGCCGGCGGAGGCAGCGGCGTTAAGCAGGAGCCTTCAGGGAATAGCGGCTGTAACGCCGGGTTTGCATCCCTCCCTGCCCTGCTTGGCGCTGCCCTTTGCCTCCTGAGGCGCAGGGGCTAAGAAGCTAAAGACATTCTTTTCTTCATCACCCACATCCTCTGCAAAGGCCCGAGGCGTTTTCGCTTCGGGCCTTTGCCTTATGGCATTTGTGGCCTGAATCCTTCACCACAAAAGGAACCACGAATGGACACGAATAAACACAAAAAAAGG
>JAAYOR010000115.1 GCA_012520235.1 Fretibacterium sp. | reverse complement strand
GGAATAATGCCTTTACCCACGGCGAAGGGTCTCTCAGGATGACCTTCACCTTGCGCGATCAGAAGCTCGCGGCCTTTGAGTGGGAAACTCTGGCAACGGACTGAGCCTCCCCCACAAGAAGCCGTGAACAACAAAGACCTGAAAGGAGAGAGAAGAAGAAATGAGACGAACTTTCTGGAGTGTTTGCGCCCTTCTGACCCTGACCCTGTCCGGACTGACCGCGGCCTGGGCCGATGTTTACCCCTGCCTGGCGCTTTGCACGGGCAGCTCCGTGCGCATCCGAGCAAAGTCCTCCACAAACTCGGAGGTGCTGGGTCGCCTGGACCTCAATGAGATGATCTGTGTATTAGATGAAAAAGAGGGGAACGACGGCGTCTGGTACAAAATCGAACACCCCGATCGGAAGAAGGGTTCAGGCTGGGTCTTTGGCGAGTACGTGGAGCCTTTGTCCCGGGAGAGCCAGTCGCCCGAAGAGCACCTGATCCTGAGCATCCACAGAGATTTCGGCTACAGCATCAGAAGGGCCCGCGCGCTGATGGGCAAACCTCAGGAGGAGACCCAGAAAAAAAGCTTCTTTGAGCCGGCGGGGAAAGATTTAGTAACAATAACCCTAACCTATCCCGACGTAACCATCAGCTACATTGAGAACCGGCTGTCGTCCGTGTCTGTCCGCAAAGGGAAAAGAGCCTTCGGCCCCTACAAAATAGGGGATGACTCCGATAAGCTGCTGAACGAGCTGGGCGACCCTGACGATGAGTCCAAAGGCTGGACGTACTCCCTGACCGAGAGGGTAGAGCTGATCTTTGAGATTGAGGACGACCGGATAGCCACCATGACCTACACCACTTTACTCGACTGAAGCGTCTGAGCCGAGGGCCTCTCAGAGCGCCGTCTCCCCACTTAGTCATTTGAGCTTTTGTGAATGGGTCGGCGCTTTTTCAGCTAACGCTTTTTCAGCGACCCCGACATCTGTGTCAGGAAAAAGTTCGGGAGAAAATTCAAAAGAAAAGAGGAATCTCAATGAAGAAAACGGTCGTCTTCCTTTGCATTCTTCTGGCGGTCTTCGCCCTTTCCGCCGCCCCCGCTCACTGTCTGACGCCCAAAGCCCTGGAGGAGCTCATCCAACAGGCAGCCTCACTGAACCTGAGCGAGGAAAACCTGATCATCTCACTATCCAACGCCGATGAACCGCCCCCTTCCGATGAGAGGTTCCTGAACCTGGTTCGCGGCAAAATCCGCATGGCGCGCCTGAAAGACTCCATGGAGGAAAAATATCAGGGCTGGGACATCCCCCCTCATCAACTCATCGGAACGATCTTTGCCCTGCTCGCCCAGGGGGAGAAGCTCCCACCCCTGGACGCCGTTGCTCTGGCTGAACGGACCGTCAACCTCATCGTGAAACCCCTGGAGCTCGAAGCGGTCCTGAAAGAACTCCCCCGCTACTACGAGGGGATCGTCAGCACCACGAACTGGGAGAAGAAGTTCAATAAAATCCTCTCCCGCGACTACGTCTCACTTGACGGGGGGACCTTCTTCCACCTGATCGACTTCCCTGAGATCAATGCAGAATGGACTCAGCCACTGTACATCCGCCTGGGGGATGGCGCCTTTGAACTCTACGAGATGGACTCCTCCATCGAGGGTTGGCTCTACTCCTTCTGGCTGAGGCGCTGGCAGGAGGGGACCATGGAAGAGACCAAGCTGATTGTGGACTGGCTCAACGCGGCCCTGAAGTAAAACAGCCTTAAGCCTTTCCATCCATACCATGAAGAGGCCTGCGCGAGTCTCGCGCAGGCCTCTTCATGCCTTGGCACAAGGCGCCCCGGGCCGTATATCAGCCAATATCAGTGCTCCTCACGGAAGCAGCGTCCCCCTTAATCCAAGAGCCTGAAGCTGGCTGTCATGCGCTCGATCAGGGTGTCAAAGTCCTCCGCCTCCGGGCTGCGCATTATAAAGCCCGCCACAACATCGCCCTTCATGATGTGGCGTTCAGCCACGAGCGAGTTCCCGTCCCGGTACGAGACAGAGCAGGAATCCTCCGCCAAGTCCACAGAGCCATCCAGAACCTTCCAGCCACGCTCAAGGGCTGCCTCCTGCGACGCTTCAAGGATGCCGTCCATGGACTCCTCCAGCACGTTGTAGCCGCCCCAAACCGTGAGTTCGCTCCGGCCATCCGAAGACCTCAGGATCACCCCATCACCATTCTCGCTCTCCTGAAGAACCTCCAGAAGGGCCGGGTACTCGATTCGGTACCCAAAGCGTCCGTTCTCGTAGACGTTCCAGCCAAGCGCCAAAGCACCAGCGGTGAGGAAGAGGAGAAGGGCCAGAGCTCCTCCCATTGAGAAATAAATCTTTTTCATGCTTCTACCTCCATCGTCAATATTCCGTCGCCGCCTGAGCGGACATTACAGCCAAAGCCACCAAGAGCAACGATAGCACCATGAGCCTTCTTTTCTTCAACTTCCGCTCCTCATGCAGAACAGTGTGTGCAAGCGCTTCCACTGCAACTGCATTATACCAGCCCTGAACATTACAAAAAATCCGGTAAAAACCACCCCTCAGGGTAGGTGATCCCGCGCCTTTTTTATGGCATGATATCCGCGTGGAGGAGAGGTCCCCGCTCCATGGGGCAAGGGCATCCGTCGCGTTGAACCGCTTGTTTGTGTATAATGCAGACGCAGCGACAGTCTTTATTGTCATCCTGAATAATATCGAGAGAGAAACGAAAGGAGAGGGTGTTATGAGCTACACGGAGACAACCCAGAGAAGTTGGGGAGATCGGATTAAGGGAGCGTTTGGAGGGGTCATCGTCGGCATTGTGCTGTTCCTTGCAGGAACATTCCTCCTTTACTGGAACGAGGGCCGGACCGTCAAGACAGGAGGAGCCATCAACGAGGCCAAGCTTGTGACAGTGGCAATGCCCGACATCTCAAAGGTGGACCCTGCCTTCTCGGGCAAACTGGTGCACGCGTTTGGACAGGCCGTTCCTCAGGGTGAGGTCGTGGACCCTATCTTTGGAGTCAGCCTCAACGCCATACGCCTCTCCAGAAAAACCCAGTACTATCAGTGGGTTGAGCACTCTAAAAGTGAAACGCGCAAGAAGGTTGGCGGCGGAGAGGAGACGGTGACCACCTACACCTATAAAAAGGAGTGGACCTCAAAACCCGTCGACTCCAGTCAATTTCGCGACCCGAAGTACCGTCAATCTTTCTCAAACCTGGCGGCTCAGGGGATCACTCGCGCCCTTATAGGCGGGGACTACGCTCTTCTCTCCGAGGTCGGGGCAAACTTTGTCCTGGCACGCTTTGATGACGAGACTTTCTACGCTCCTGAGGTCTCCTTCGGAGCTTACAAGCTCTCGGAGAGCCAGAAACGCGGCGTCGGAGGCTCGACGCCCCTGACCCTCTCCATAAGCGCAGAGCAGAAGAAAAGCATCTTTGAAAGGCTGGACCCAAACCTGATCCGAAAGCCCGCCCTGGCGCCCGCCTCCTCCGATGAGGCGCCAGAGCCCGAAAACAAACTCATCCATGTCGAGAACAACACCGTCTACGTCGGCCTGACCCCCGGTTCCCCCCGCATCGGCGACGTTAAGGTGACCTTTGAGCACGTTCCTCCTGCAGAGATCACGATCATCGCTCAGGTTGTCGGCGACACGTTTGAGGAGTTCACCGCCTCCAACGGCTACACCTTCAGCCGCCTGAACATGGGAAAGGTCGGAATCGAAAAGATGTTTGCCGATGCCAAGACCGAAAACACCGTCATAGCCTGGGTTTTGCGTGTTGTTGGAACTCTCCTCGTCATCATAGGGCTGGGCAAGGTCCTCGCCCCTCTCTCGGTCCTGGCCGACGTCATCCCCATCCTCGGCACTCTCGTCGGCGTGGGGACCGGCCTCGTCTCCTTCCTGCTGGGGCTCGCCTGGTCGCTCCTGGTCATCGCCATCGCATGGCTGCGCTTCCGTCCCGTCCTCGCAGGCAGCCTGATTGCAGTCTCGGTCGTGCTGGCCCTGCTCCCAGCCATAAGGGCACGCAAACAACGTCAGGCAGCCTGACTGCCCCTCTCAGCCTCTGTCCCTTCGGCAGAGGCTGAGTTTTAAGGAATTTTCTCGTCCCGTTCCACATTCTGTTTCCAACCGTTGATAATTTTTAACGAACTTAATGAACATGAACGCCAGATTGTCAAGCTAAACGCAACACTACGTCATCGCTCTGTGATAGAGGAGAGACACACCGCCAGTTAAAAAAACTACCCGGACGGGTGATGCGCATTCGAACGGAGTTCTGTATCCTGTTACTGTGCGGAGATAATTTCGGGCAAGATGCGGAAATGCTGGACAGGGAGGTGATGCTTGCACGGATAATCTTTTAGGTGTTGCGTTTAGGTTGTAAACCCAAGCTTTTAATGAACTTAATGAATGAGGTGACTTGTGATGCAAAGACAATGGAAACTATCGCTACTCTGGATGGGGCTCCTGTGCCTGGCCCTATGCGGCCCGGCACAGGCAGCTCCGTACGTGACCACAGCGAGGATCGTACCCGTTTTCGAGAGCCTGGATCAGGCCAGATCCGCCCCGACTAACGAGAACTGGGAGACCTTTCTGAAGGAGATGGAGCTGGCCTCGGTGGTCTATGGCGACATGCTGGAGGCTAGCCCTTCCTCAGAAAAGGGATGGCTCATCCTGACGGACACGGAGGGGAACGAGCTGGGCTGGGTCCATGAATCAGCTCTGACCCCGTTCCCCGACTACGATCCGATGGAAGCACGTTCGTATCAGGTGATGGAGGAAAAAGTCGTCCCGTTCCTCCTGCCCGGCAAAAAGCCGCTCTCAGACTTTGACTCCTTCTCCCTGCCCTACGGGACCGTGGTCTCCGCCATCGGGAAAGCTCAGGCCGAGGGCAAGACCTGGCTCCTCTGCGTCTTCGGGACGGACTTCTTCAGCTTCGAGGACGGGGGTACAGGTTCCGACAAGCGCTGCGGCTGGATTGATGAGGAGACGGCCGTCGACCTGGCCGCCTCCACTCCGGACCTCTCCCGCGTCGAGGAGAACAAGCTGCCAGCGACCCTGGAGGGCGCGGCCCGCACCGCAGTGCTGAAAAACGGGTTTTACGTCGACCCGACACCGGTCTTCTTTGACTACCTGAATCAGGACGACCTGATAGACGCTTACGCCTTCATCCCTTCGCTGACCCCCCGCTTCATCACGGTCGATCTCCCGCTGCACGCCTTCCACCTCTACTTCGACCGGATGCTTCAGAAGATGGAGGGACAGGTCCTCATCCCTCGCACTTTTGAGCTCCTGAGCGCGATGAACGAGGCCCTTGCGGACTTGCCTCACGATCTGGAGACGTCGGAGCTGGGGCGTGGCGCAGCTTCGACGGTCGTCGATTTTCTGGCCGTAGCCATGCACCTTCTGACGAACGGAGGCTCTGAGCTCCACAGTGCGGAGGAGTTCGCGGCAATGGCCTTGGAGGGCTCCGGCACCGGCTTCAACCCCTTCACATTCACAGACCGGCCTCAGGATTTCACCCTCTTCGCCCCGCGCGGACACTACACTCTGAACGAGGATCTGAAGGCCTACTTCCGCACCACCTACCTGCTGGGGAACCCTTTCCCACTGGACAAGCCAGAGGGCGCCGCCGCAACCCTGCTACTTTGCCACATACTCTCAACCCCTCAGGTGCAGGAGAAGTGGCGCGCGCTGGTGGACCCAATCCTCTATCTGGTAGGAAGCTCCAACGTCAACACCTGGGACGACCTTGCCTCTGCGCTCAAGGGCTTCCGGCTCGGCGACCTGGGAGACCCAAGCAAGGTCAAAGCGCTCCTCGCCGCCCTGGATAAGGCAGGCAAAGAGAGCGCCGTCCAGAAAATGCCGGGCAAGAAGTTCGCCGTCCTGCCGCGCCGTCTGACCTTTGACGCGATGCTCTTCGACGCCCTGACCTTCCCGGAGGTCGGGACCCAGGAGAAGCCCCGCGCGCTGCCCGACCCGTTGGACGTCATGGCCGCCCTGGGCTCCTCTGCGGCGCTTGAGGAGGCAAAGACCTTTGCGGGCTATGAAAACTACACCCAGCTCCTTCAGGAGCGGGCCGCCTCGTGGCCCTCGTTCCGGGACTCCAAAGATGGGGACAACGTCTATACCGCCTGGCTCTCCTTCTTTGAGACTTATTTTCGCCCCACATCCTCTGAGCAGTTCTTCTCGCTCTCCCCGGCCTGGGCTTACAAAAAACTGACGACGGCGGAGGGCTCCATGGCCGAGCTGAAGCACGACACCATCCTCTACGCCGAACAGAGCGGGGCCGAGATGGGAGACGGAGGAAACGGCTGGATTGCGGCCCCTTACGCGCTCCCCATCCCCCGAGGCTATCTGGAGCCGGAACCGGAGCTCTTCAAGGCCATAGCTGCCTGCGCCAGAAGGACGAAGGCCCTCCTGGGAGCGATGTTCCAGGAGGAGTATGAGTACTACAGTTCCAGGCTCTCCGAATTCGCAGACCAGATGGACAACCTGGCCGCCATCGCAGACCGGGCTCTTGAGGACGCGATGACCCAAGAGGACTTCCTGGCCCTGCGCGACCTCAGGCTACCCGACGTCCTGCCGGAGGGGGTCTATGACCTCTTCGGGGAGGAGGCACAAAACCAGGCGAAGATGGCCCTGACAGCCGACGTGGCCACAAACGTCGTTAACGGCTCTTCAGCCCTCTACATGGCCGTGGGGACCCCCCGCAAACTCCAGGTCTACGTCAACGACCGCTCGGGCGGGTTCCGTCTGACGGAGGGCTACATGTTCTCCTACTACACCTTCGTCCGTGGACTGGACGAAGGGCGCATGAACGACGACGACTGGAAGGCGATTGTCTACGACACCGAGAACCAGAAGGCCCTGAAGGACTTCCTGCCCTCCTGGCACGGCAAGCTCAACCCTTAGAGCTCAGACGGGGCGGCGGCAAAGGACCGTTCAAAGTTATCAAGTTTGTAAAGTTCAAATTAAGGGTTGAAATTTCTTTGAACTTTGAACTTTGAACTTTCTTTTTCACGCCGCTGCCCCTTCAAAAAGAGCCTTATTACAAGGACAGAAACCGACATGAAAAAAGGTATCCTCCTCCTGACTCTCCTTTTTTCTTTTAAGGCTGCTCTCCTTGAGGCCGCGCCTCTCATCGGGGCCCTGAGCCCCCACCACGACATTGCAGCCCCCATGATCGATGCGTTGTACGTACGGCTTGCGGAGCTCTGCCCCAACCCGCCGCGCGTCGTCCTGATAGGCCCGGATCACTACCTGCGAGCGCGACGCAATATCGTCCACTGCGGGCACGACTGGTCGACGCCCTCCGGCCCTCTGAGAGCGGACCGGGAGGGAGCGGAACGCCTTCAGAGGACCGGGGCCGCCCTGAGCCACGACAGTATCTTTTCGCGTGATCACTCGATCACCGAGCACATCCCGAGGGTCCGACGCTTCTTTGGAGACGTCCCGGTGCTGCCCCTCCTCGTCCGCAGCAGCGCGAGCGACCTCCAGGTCCTCCGGGTCCGGCGCATCCTGGAGCTCCTCCTTGAGGACGGCGGCATCGTCGTCCTGAGCATGGACCTTTCCCATTACAAACCAAGGGCCCAGTCTGACGCTGAGGACGAAAAAAGCCTGAGAGCGATCCAAAACTTTGAGCTGAACCGCCTGAACAGCCTGGACATCGACTCTCCCAGAGGGGCGCGGCTCTTCCTCTCGCTGATGAAGGCCCTGGACGCAACCCAGACGCTCCTGATGGAGCGCGGCAACTCCTCAGACACCCTTTCAAACGCAACCCGCACCACGGGACACGCGACGATGCTCTTCAGTCCTCCGAACCCGCAGCCGTAAAAGCCCCAAGAGCTCAGGAGGCGTCCGGTCGGACGCCTCCTGAGCTCTTTGCCCTTCAGGGCTCTTCATGAGTGAGTGCTGTCAGGCAGCAGACAGAGGCTAAAATCAGAGGCTAAAATCAAAACCGCTCAATCGGCGCCAGCCGGCTCGACCTCGCTCCCGTGCGGGAGCTTCCTTCCGGCCGTCAAGAAATAGCCGCCCAGAACAGCGGTCAGCGGCGCGACTGTGACCAGCCCGATGCTGCCGACCATCGTGTGCAGGACCTCTGCAGCCACGTACTGGATGTTCAGAATGTTGATTATAGGGGTCCCTTGAGCGATGAAGACCATGAGAAGCGTCGTGAAACCTCCCGTATAGGCAAGGAGCAGAGTGGTGGTCATGGTGCCGATCACCATCCGCCCCACGGTCATGCCAGAGCGGATCAGCTCTCCCCGCGGGATGTCCGGCCTCTTCTCAATCAACTCGTTGAGGGCAGAGGAGATGTCCATGGCAAGGTCCATGACGGCGCCCGAGGAGGCCAGGAAGATCCCGCCCAAAAAGATCCTGGTCAGGTCCAGGTGCGCAAAACCGCTGTAGAGCAGAGTCTCCGAGAAGGGCTTGACCGCCCCGTGCACGGAGAACAGCTCCCCGAAAATCACCCCCATAACGCAGGTGACGGCAACCCCCGCCAGGGAGCCCAGCATCGCCGTTATCCCTCTTCTGTCTATCCCGCTGACGAGCAGGATGATAACGACGCAGAGTATCGCGGAGATCAACAGTGAGGAGAGCACCGGATCCCAACCTTTAAGCAGCCCCGGCAGGAGGACCTTCCAAAGGAGCATCGCCGTGAACAGGAAGGACAAAAGCGACCGAGCGCCCGTCCAGCCCCCGTACGCTACCAGCAGCACGGCAAAGATAACCAGGAGCCAGGCCTCTTTATCCACCCTGTAGTAGTCCACCAGGGTCACCTGAAGGACACGATCACCGGATGAATCAATGGTGGCCAAAGCGATATCTCCGGCCTGATAAACTCTGTCGAACTCCAGGCGCCCCATCATGAGGTTGACCGCCTCCGCCTCGACTCCCTTCTTCTCACCGCTTAAAACCCGGACCTTGAGCGACTGCTCTCCTGTCTTCACGATCCCGAACTGGCGGATGTTCGCATCATTAGTCGAGAGGACTTCCACTTTGACCCTCTACCCCGGATGAGTCCGCTCAAAGCCAGTGGGTATAAACAGGGCCCCGATGGTGAAGAGCACGACGGCGAGAACCATGCTCTTGCCTCTGAAAACTTTTTTCTTCGCTTGACTTTCATCTATGTACAATAACTTTTCCTCCTTCAGCGTCCGCGCAACCGCATCTCGAGCCTCTCAGGGTAGCGCCAAACCAATCTACAGCGGCTCCTTTTTGCGAGAGGGCCTCAGCTCTCCCGTCGGCCGGCCCTCCTATCGAAAAGACGGGGCCTCCCTGAAAAAAGCGGAAGCCCCGTCTGTCTGCTGCGGATGATAAACACACAGCCTTATGGTATCTTATCAGTTGACCTGCAGAGGCTCCTTCGGGGTCAGGTTCATGACGGAGAAGGTCTTCCAGGCCACGTCCGTGTTGTCGTAATAGCCCTCAAAGAGCTTGGCTCCAACCCCATGAGCATAGACGGGTACGGGGATACCGGTGTGGGCGTAGGTGGTCCAGCCGATGCCGGCCTTGTTGTTGAGGATATGGGTCACCTGGATGGACAGAGGCTCGTAGCCGCCGTAAAGCAGGAAGGTCTGCTCGTCCTTCGACCTCTCCTTCTCGGCCTTCATGCTGCGCTCGAAGGCGTTCTGAAGATCCTGGAGCTCCAGAGGGGAGACGTTCATGGAGAGCTTCTTCTTCGCCGACTCATCACCCTTCTCCGCCGCCTCCTTAAGAGAGACAACCTCTGCCTCGGGAAGGTTCAGGAGCCCAAAGCTCTCGGTGATGGAGGGGAAGAAGTCGCAGAAGCTCTTTTTGCCGTCCTCGCGGCAAGCCGCTATCTTCTTGTCAAAGGCGGTGTAGGACTCCTTTTGAGACTCTATCTTCTCAAAGAAGGTGACGTACTGGGTGCCGGCAAACCCAATGCTCATCCCACCGGTCTCATGGTCACCCACGACGATGATCAGGGTCTCATTCGGGTGCTCCTTGGCAAAGGCGATGCCCTCCTGGACCGCCTCGTCAAAGTCAAAGACATCCTTGATGGAGGTCGCCGCGTCGTTGGCGTGGCAGGCCCAGTCTATTTTACCGCCCTCAACCTGCATAAAGAAGCCGTTAGGGTTGTCCAGGAGCTCAATGCCCTTCCGGGTGAACTCCGCCAGGGAGAGCTCGCCCTCCCCCCTGTCGATAGCGTAGGGCATGGCGCTGCTGGAGTCCAGGACAGGGTTCACCGCAAACACGCGGCCCTCACCCTTGTAGTTAATGATGGAATCTCTGTCGCGTAGCACCGTTATTCCCTTCTCGGCAGCTATCTCATAGAGGCTCTTCTTGTCCTTCTCCTTGCCCTGGTGCTGATGGAAACCGCCGCCGCCAAAGTAGTCCACCTTGCTGTCGATCAGCTGCATCCCAATGCCATAGTAGTCGTTGCGGGAGGGAACGTAAGCGTAGAAGGCCGCCGGGGTCGCGTGGTTGATGGAGACGGAGGAGACGATGCCCACCTTCATCCCCTTCTCTTTAGCCGCGTCCGCAACGCTGAAGTAGCGCACTTTCTTGGCAGGGTCCATGCCAATGATGCCGTTGTCCGTCTTGTAGCCCGAGGCCAGAGAGGTGGCCGCCGGAGCGGAGTCCGTGATGAAGGAGTTGGCCGAGTAGGTCGTGCTCATGCCCTGCCCTTCGAACTGAGTGAAGCTCAGCTTCTGGATGCGGGGCATCTCGCCCTTCTCGTGAGAGCCCGAAAAAATCTCCGCAGCGCTGACCTGCTGCAAACCCATACCGTCGCCGATGAACATGAACACGTACTTCGCCGCATCACCCGTCCAGGTGTTGGAAGGTGCTCCAGGCCCCGCTCCCTGTCCCGAAGCTATGGCTGAGCCAGTCATCAGGAACAGGAAAAGAACTACAGACACAAATCGCGTAAAAAACCTCTTTTTCATTACCGTGTTTCCCCCTCCTTGAAAGGTTTGTTTATAGGATAACCGGTGAGCCTTTAAAGGAGCTGTCGGATGAGTGACAAAAAAGTAACAATCTGCGGGAGCCTTATCATCAGAGGAGCCGGTCAGGTCGGAAGTCAGGCCCCTTAAAAACAAAAACTTCGGCCCTCCGGCCGGGGGCAGGGGAATCAAAAAACCCGCTTCACAGCGGGTTTTTGTGTTGGTTTCAACTTAAGTAGAAAAACTTGGCGGAGGGCAGAGGATTCGAACCCCTGAGAGCATGAACTCTAACTGATTTCAAGTCAGCCGCCTTCGACCACTCGGCCAGCCCTCCGCACGCGAACCATTATACCTCATGCCGGAGCAAAATAAAGATGTGCCCTGACGGTCTGAGGGGCTTAACGGTCGCGGTTCAACCCACTCCTCAGCAGCACGGCCCCCAGAATGACAAAACCCTTGACGACGAGCTGGAGGTAGGGAGAGACGTTCATGAGGTTCAAACCGTTGTTCAGCAGCCCGATGATGAAGGCGCCGATGACCGTCCCGAAGATGGTCACCCGCCCTCCCGCTATGTTACCGCCTCCCACGACGACGGCCGCAATGGCATCCAGCTCCCAGCCCTTGCCCGCCAGAGGCTGACCCGAGTTCAGGCGAGAGCAGAGAATCGTCCCCGCGAGCGCGGACAGGAAACCTACAAATACATAGATCCTGACATAGACCGACTTCACGTTGATGCCTGACAGCCGCACCGTCTCCACGCTGCCCCCAAGCGCATAGGCGTAGCGCCCGAACCGCATCTTATTCAAAAGGATCCAGGAAACGATCACGACCAGGATCATGACAATGACGGGTATGGGGATGAGGTCATTAGAGTCCAGATAACCGCGCCCCAGCCAGGTGAAAGCGTCGGGAAGGCCGGAAATGGGGTAGCCGTTGGAATAAAGAAGAGCCGCGCCGCTGCCGACGGACATGGTCGCCAAAGTCGTGATAAAGGGCGGGATGCGCGTGTAGGCGATGACGATCCCGTTGAACAGGCCGAAAAGGGTCCCGAAGAAGAGGGCCAGAGCAAAGGAGATGCAAATCCGCGCGATGATGTTGCCGTTCTCCCCAAAGAACTCGGGGAACGGGATGGGCACGGCGAAGAGGGTTCCGTTCTTCATAGCCCCGGCAAACATCATGCCGGTGATGGCGACGACGGAGCCCACGGAAAGGTCAATACCCCCGGTGAGGATGGCAAAACTCATGCCGCAGGCGATGATGGTGTTTAAGGAGACCTGGCGAAAGACGTTAACGATGTTCTTGGTCTCCCAAAAATAGGGGCTGATGAAACCCAGCGCTACGGCTGCGGCAATGAGCGCCAAGGACGCATAGATCTCGGGCTTGTAGTAGCTCCCCGGCAGAAAGTTAAAAAATCCCCTGTTCTCAGACATCAGGCTGCCTCCCCTTCACCGGCGGCGGCGCGCATGATGAGCTCCTGGTCAAAAGGCGCCTTCGCCTTGTCAAATTCAGCAGCGATCGTGCCCTGATGCATGACGAGGACGCGGTCGCTCATTCCTATGATCTCCGGCAGATCGGACGAGACCATCAAAATAGCCTTGCCGGCAGCCGTGAGTTCGTTCATCAGTTTGTAAATGTCATACTTTGCTCCAACGTCCACGCCTCTGGTGGGCTCGTCGAAGATCAGGATGTCCGCGTCGGTGAAGAGCCATTTGGCCAGGACGGCCTTCTGCTGGTTGCCCCCGCTGAGGTTCTGGACCAGCGTCTGAGGCGATGGCGTCTTGATGTTCAGATTGTTGATGAAATCCAGGACGGACATCTTCTCCTTCCGCTCGTTGATAAACCGCCCCTTCAAGAGCTTATCCAGCTTCGCCAGCGTGATGTTGTAGCGGAGGGACATGCCCAGGATGATGCCCTGGAGCTTTCGCTCCTCGGGAAGAAGCCCCAGCCCGCACTGGATGCTGTCGTGAGGAGAGAGGTTTCCAAGCGGTTTGCCAAAGAGCGTAAACTCCCCGGAGTCGCACGCATCGGCGCCGTAGAGGGCGCGCACCATCTCGGTGCGTCCGGAACCGACGAGCCCGGCCACTCCTAAAATCTCGCCGCGCCTCAGTTCGAAGCTGATGTCCTTCAGTACGCGCCTGCGCGACAGGTTTTTTACGGTCAGGATGACCTCCCCCGGTTTGTTCTCCCTCGAAGGGAACTCCTCTGAGAGCTCGCGTCCCACCATCAGGCGGATGAGCTCATCCTTACACGTCTTATCAACGTCCAGCGTCGCCACATAGCCACCGTCCCTCAGGACGGTGATCCTGTCTCCTATCTCAAAGATCTCGTCCAGGTGGTGGGAGATGAAGATGACCGAGACATTGTGAGCCTTCAGGTCGCGCACCAGCTTGAAGAGGCGCTCCGTCTCCCGGACCGTGAGGCTGGCGGTCGGCTCGTCCATGACTATCAGCCTGGCTCCGTAAGAAAGGGCCCGCGCGATGGAGACAAACTGGCTCTGAGCCGTGCTGAGGTCCTGCACCAGAGCCCCGGGGCTGATGCCCTCGACCGCCATCTTGCCAAGCCACTCCCGAGTCAGGCGGTCGCGTTCGGCCGCGTTGATGAACCCCATGGCCCCCATAGGCTCACGTCCCAGGTACATGTTCTCGGAGACGCTCATGCCGCGTATCAGGTTGAACTCCTGATAGATAATGCTGACGCCCATCTTCTGCGCGTCAAAGGGGTTGTTGATCTCAACCTCCTGACCGTCCCAGAATATCTGGCCACTGTCTTTTGAGTAAGCGCCGGAGAGAATTTTCATGAGGGTGGATTTGCCCGCCCCATTCTCGCCTATAAGGACGTGAACTTCGCCCCGACGAACGTCGAAATTGACATCATCCAGAGCTTTGACCCCGAAGAATGATTTGCTGATGTTCTTCATTTCCAAAATCTTATCCCCATTGTTCGGGACGTTCAAAACATCACCTCCCTATTGGGCAAAAAAGCCCGCTCTGAAGCAGGCTTTTTTGTTGTTCTTTTCATAGCGGTCTGAAAAGGGGCGTCCCCCAACCCGGAGGATGGAAGACGCCGCTATCGCACATTTAAAACCGGAAGTCTACCAGCTGAAGTCCTTGGCGTTCTCAATGGTGATGGTCTTAACGGGGACATAGATCTCCTTCTCCGCTATCTCCTCACCCCTGAGCATCTTCATGCCGTACTCCACTCCCATGCGGCCTATTTTGGCCGGCTCCTGAGCTGCGCTCATCACATACGAGGAGGGCTTGAGGATGGCCTTGAGAGCGTCAGGAGAGCCATCCACACCCACGACAAAGATCTCGTCCTGGCGTCCGGCGGACTCCACAGCAGCCAGAGCACCCAGACCCATGGGGTCGTTGATGCCGATGACCGCGTCTATCTTGGGCTGGGCCTGAAGGATGTTCTCCATAACCGCCATGCCGCGCTCCAGGAGCCCTTCACCGTTCTGCTCGGCCACAACCTTGATGTCCGGATATTTCTCAAATACCTTCATTACACCGTTGTAGCGGTCGCGAGTGGAACTGACAGGGTTACCGGTGATGATGACAACGTTGGCTTTACCTTTTGTGCGCTCTGCGACGTACTCGGCGCAAAGCTCTCCGGCCCCAACGTTATTGGAGACGATGAAAAGATCGCGCGGGCCACTGGAGTCCGCATCCAGGCAGATGACCGGAATTCCGGCCTCTTTAGCCATGGACACCGCAGCCTCCCCCGCATCGGAGTCGACCGGGTTGAAGAGCAGAAAGTCTATCTTCTGGCGCAGCATGTCCTCCACGCCGGCCGTCTGCTTCTGGACATCCATGTTTCCGTCCACGACCAGCACTTCGCCCCCGAGCTTCGCAACCTCCTCCTTGACCGCCTCAACCATTGAGACGAAGAAGGGGTTGTTCATCACCATGACCGTTATTCCCACCTTGGGCTTCTCCAGACTCGCCATGGCGGCCGAACCCGAAACCAACAAAAGCGCCGCAGCCAACAAAACACAAAGAACCTTCTTCATACGCATAAAACTCATACCTCCCCATCTTATATTGTGCTCGTCCTGATTACAGAAAAGAGCCTGCCGTTCGGCAAAGCCCTGAGGAAGCGTTGTTAAATCAAAGGCTCTGCAAACATAAAAAATAAGGATTCACAATCCCCGCAAAGGAACGCCTCCACCTTGCCTCATTATCACAACAAAGACATGGAACATAGAAAAATCAATCTATACATCTACTACTACATACACCTATACTTTTTATTATACGGGTATACTAGAAAAAAACAACCGTGTACTTTCCCGCTCTGCTGGTGTAAGATCTTGAAAATGCCGAATCCGCTCCTCAAGAGGGCGAAGCGGACGGGCAAGAGGAGGTGGAGAGCGTGTATTACCTGGGCGTGGACATCGGCACGACGAACATTAAAGCGGCCCTGTTCGGAGAGGACGGGGAGCAGATAGCAGAAGACACGATGCCCAACCGGGCCGTGCGCCCCCTGAATTGGGACGCGATGGACGCCAATGCTCTGGCTGACTCCATCAAGAGCCTGATCCGGAAAGTTTGTCAGGATCAAGGCTCCGAGGTGGCGGCCCTGGGCTTCTCCTCCATGGGGGAGACCGTGCTTCCGGTCGGCTCCGACGTGGAACAGGGGGCTCTTGCCCCAGGCATCTACTGGTATGAGACCTGCACCATGCCCCAGTTCGATCGGCTCCGCACCCGGATTGACCCCAGGGAGATCCATCGCCTGACGGCCCTGAACCCGAGCTGGATCTATTCGGCATCCAAGGTGATGAAGCTCCGGGATGAGCGCCCTGACATCTACGAAAAGACCCGGGCCTTCCTCGACGTCTCCAGCTTCATGGCCTGGCTGATGACGGGGGAAGCGGGCTTTGACCTGTCCCTGGCCAGCAGGACCCTGTTGCTGGACGTCCAGAACGCCCGATGGTCCCCGGAACTCTTTGTCGCGGCCGGGCTGGACATGGACAAGTTTCCTCCCCTGAAGGCCCCGGGCGAGGTCCGGGGGCGCCTGAGGCCGACGGTAGCACGGGAGCTGGGGCTGAACCCTGCCGCCATCGTCGTCACAAGCGGACAGGACCACATCGCAGCGGCCTATGGGGCCGATGTCCAAAGAGAGGACGAGGCGATGGTCTCCATCGGCACCTCGGCAGCTTTTTATATCCCTGCAGACAGGGCCTGTTATCTCACAGACGCCTTCCTGAAGCGCTTTTACCTCGCCGGGGGGTACTCCGCCTTCCCGGGAGACTCTTACATCCTGACCGGCCTCTCGGCCGGAGGGTTCTGCGTCGACTGGTTTGTGAACCGCGTCCTGGGGCGCGGCTATTTAATGCTCTCGGGCATGAATCTCGGGAGGACCCGCACCCTCTTTCTGCCCAACCTGAGAGCTCAGATGGACGCCTTCCCCTCCGGCGGTTTCACGGACCTCACCGACGAGGATACGGGAGAGAGCCTCTTGCAGGCGATTATGGAAGCTTTAGCTTTTGAATGCCGGGTGACCCTTGAGGAGGCCTTCCGCGCAAGACTCGGAGGAAAAGCCGGTGAGGAGAGCGGAGGGAAAGCGCCGGAAAAGCCCGGACGAGTCGTCGTTCTGGGAGGCGCAGCCGTCAACAGCCTCCTGGCAGAACTCATCGCCTCAGTCCTGGGCTCGCCTCTGGAGGTTCCTCCCTTCCCCCGCCTGGCCACAGCCCGGGGAGCAGCCCTGTCCGCTGCACGTGCTTGCGGGCGTGGCTGGCCTCTCCAACGCCATGCCGGGACGACGGTCCCGCCGTCGCCCGTCCCCGGTCTCTCGGATTACCTGGAGGAAAAATACCAAAGACACCTGAAGCTCTTCCGAGGGATTGAAAACGAGAGAAGCAACCCCCCGGAAAAAACCGGAGCAACCGGAAAGGAGAAAAACACATGAGAGTTTCCGTAAGCGCCCTGTTGCAGGACGCAAGGCGGAGGGGGTATGCCGTGCCGGGCTTCAACACGCTCAACGTCGAGACGGCCTGGGGCATCGTCCGAGCGGCTGAAAAACTGGACATCCCCATCCTGCTGATGACCGCCTACGACTGCCTGGACCACCTGGGGATGGAGACAGCCTATGGGGCCCTTGAGGTGCTGGCGCGTCAGTCTGCCACGCCGGTAGCGCTCCATCTGGATCACGGCCGCAACCTTGAGGAGGTAGCTCTGGCCCTCAAGCTGGGCTACGATTCCGTAATGATAGACTACTCGTTCCTGCCCTACGAAGAGAACCTGGCCAGGACGGCGGAGGCCGTGCGTATGGCTCACGCCTTCCACACCCCCATCGAGGCTGAGATAGGTCACGTGCCCGGTGGCGAAAACACCCCGGAGGAGGAGGACGAGTCCGCCCTGGCTTATACGGACCCAAAGGTCGCCGCCGACTTCGTCGAAAAGACGGGCGTGGACTTTCTGGCCGTCTCTATCGGCACGGTACACGGAGACTACAAGAGTAAGCCCCGGCTGCGCATCGACCTGCTGAAGGAGATAGCCCGGGCAGTCCCTCTGCCCCTGGTCCTCCACGGCGGCTCCAGCACGCCCTGGGAGCAGATGGAAGAGGCAGTGCAGAACGGAGTGGCAAAGATCAACGTCGGCACGGAAATCATGCGAGCCTTCCTGCAAGGCATGAGAGAGGTCCCGACCGACTGTCTGGACCTGCGCAAACCCCTCCTGGCCGGACGCGAGAAAATAGAGGATGTGGTCCGGGCTAAAGCGGAAAACTTCCGCACCCTGAGGCACGCAAAAGGCTGGCGCCCGGACAGGGCCTGAGAGCTCCCTGCCCCTTCAAATTGATATGAGAAAACCCCCGGCCTGATGACCGGGGGTTTTCTCATATCTCAACGGCTTCGTCTTTGACTCAGCAGGCGACCGACTACTTTGGGGCCGTCAGGAGTCTGTAGGGCTTTAATTCCTCAAAATCGGGTAATCATCGGGGTACTTGGTTTTCATCCTACGTTCAGTTTCCTGTTCAAAAAATCCAGGTTGCGCTCAGCAACTTTTTTGAACTTGTCACCGGCACGCTCCCAACCAGTGAAGTCAGTGACCTCGGGGATGTCGGAAAGATCGATATCTTCATCTGTCATCGCCTGCAGGCGTTCCATCAGTTCCGCACGAGTCGGTTCATGCTCCATATTGCTCTCGCTCCTTTCGGGTAGCTTTTCGAGCTGAGATTATTCGATAAACAAAAACTTCATCATGAAGACGCTCAACGTAGACAACAAAAAGAATCATCGTGCCGTCCTCGGTCCGCCCAATCATGCGCAAACGTTCTTCTTCCTCAAACGGGTCAGTGGATATGAATGAGCGCTCATCAAAGAACACTTCAGCAGCCATCTTAAACGAAACAGCATGCTTTTCCATGTTGCTCTTTGCTTTCTCCGGATCCCAAACAAAAAAGATTCCTCCATAAGTGTAGTTAACTTTATTGCTCACGCCACGCCGACCCTTCTCATCCATGTATCTTCTTTATTATATAGCACCCTACCAGGAGTCTGTCGGACAATACGCCTTTAACTCAGCAGGCGACCGGAGCTCCCCGGGCCAGGGAAAGAGGGACGTCGAGCACGCGCTGGTTCGCGGAACCTCGCCAGGGCAGCTCCAGGCTCCTCAGCTCCAGGATAAAGGGCCCATCCACCAGAAGATCAAGGCTCCTCAGGAGCCGGAGGCGGTCCGAGGTGCCTTCGGGCCCTGTCAGCTGCTCAAAAGTGTAACCCGTCCAGGCCATGACGTGCAGCCCTGCCGCCCGCGCCCACTCGGCCAACTCGCCGCAGGCCTCAGGCTGGTCAAAGGGTTCCCCGCCGCTCAGGGAGAGCCCGTCCAGAAGGGGGTTCTCCCGTATCCGTTCCGCCAACATCCCGACCTCCATGAGCGTCCCTCCATCCCTTTGATGGGTCTGAGGGTTCCAGCACCCCGAGCAACCGTGTCCACACCCCTGGACAAACACCGTAAAGCGGAGCCCCGGCCCGTCCGCCACCGATTCTTCCACCAGACCCGCAACCCGCAGCCTCACGCCCCCTCACCCCGACACGTGTGCGCATGATAAATTCGGTCGTGCTCCTCCGCCCTCTTGGCGTTGTTGAAGCGGTCCAGCGTCCCAACCAGATAACCGGTGATACGCCGGATGCGTTCAAAATGGACGTCCTCTCCCTCAGCCCGACCGCAGCAGGGGCACTGGTCGCCGATGATGCCCGTGTACCCACAGACAGGGTCGCGGTCCAGCGGGTGATTGATAGCCCCGTAGCCGATGCCCGCCTCTTTCATCGCCCGAACCAATTTCTCAAAGGCCGGGAGGTTTTGGCTGGGGTCTCCGTCCATCTCCACGTAGGTGATGTGCCCCGCGTTGGTCAGCTCATGATAGGGCGCCTCCAGCGCTATCTTCTCGAAAGCCCTGAGCTTGTAGTGGACGGGGATGTGAAAGCTGTTGGTGTAGTAATCCCGATCCGTGATTCCCTCAATGTTGCCGAAACGCTCCCGGTCCATCCGGACAAAGCGGCCTGAGAGCCCCTCGGCCGGGGTCGCCAGAAGTGTGAAGTTCAGGGCATACCTGCGCGAAGCCTCGTCCATGCGATGCCTCATGCGCCTCACGATATCGAGCCCCAGGGCCTGAGAGGCAGGGTTCTCGCCGTGATGGCTGCCTGTCAGAGCCTTGAGACACTCGGCCAGCCCGATGAACCCGAGGGACAGGGAGCCGTGCCGCAGCACAGGGCCTACCTCGTCCTCCTCGCTGAGCTTCTCGGAGTCCATCCAGATCCCCTGCCCCATGAGGAAGGGGAAGTTCCTGACCCTCTTGTGCGACTGAATCTCAAGGCGCTCCAGAAGCTGAGCGATCACCAGGTCGATCTTCTCGTCGAGCCCGGCAAAAAAGGCCCCCGGATCCTCCCGGTGCAGGAGGGCGAGCCGGGGCAGGTTGACCGTCGTGAAACTCAGGTTCCCGCGACCCGTCACGACCTCACGCGAGGGGTCCACCACGTTGCCCAGGACGCGGGTGCGACAGCCCATGTAAGCGACCTCCGTCCCCACCTCACCGGGCCGGTAATAGCGCAGGTTGAAGGGCGCGTCGAGGAAGGCGAAATTGGGGAAAAGCCTCTTGGCACTCACGCGGCAGGCCAGTTGGAACAGGTCGTAATTGGGGTCGCCCGGATTGTAGTTCACGCCCTCCTTCACCTTAAAGATGCTGACGGGAAAAATGGGCGTCTCCCCCTTCCCCAGCCCGGCCTCAGTGGCCAGCAGCAGGCAACGCGTCAGAAGGCGCCCTTCGGGCGAGGTGTCCGTGCCATAGTTCAGCGAGCTGAAGGGGACCTGAGCCCCGGCGCGGCTGTGCATGGTATTGAGATTATGGACTAGCGCCTCCATGGCCTGCATCGTCTCCCGCTCCGTGCCCCTGTCGGCCTCAGCCCGGGCAAAGGCCTCAGCCCTGCGCCAGTCCTCTTCGCTCAGGAAGCAGAGCTCCTTCAGAGCCTCGGGGCCCTCAGGAAGGGCCCCTTTTCTCAGGAAGTCAAGCTTGGCCGGGTCGCGACCGGACAAAAGGCTCAGGGCCCGGATCAGGTTCTCCCGATACAGGGCCGCGCGGGTCTTCGCGACGTAAGGGGCCAGGAAGCAGTCAAAGGCAGGGACGCTTTGCCCGCCATGCTGGTCGTTTTGGTTGGCCTGGATGGCGACGGCAGTCAGAGCCGCAGCGCTGCGGATGCCGCTCGGCTCACGCAAAGCTCCGTGCCCCATCCCGAACCCTCCCTTGAAGAGCCGGGCAAGGTCTATCTGGCAGCAGGTCGTGGTGAGAGTCAGGAAATCCAGGTCGTGAATGTGGATGTCCCCATCATGATGGGCCGCAGCGTGCTCGGGCCTCAGGACAAAGATCTCGTTGAAGCGCTTGGCCCCCTCGGAGCCGTAGCGCAGCATCACGCCCATCGCGGTATCCCCGTCGATGTTGGCGTTCTCGCGCTTCAGGTCGCTCTCGCTGGCTGCGTGGAAAGTGAGGTCCCCGTAGATGTTCATCAGATGGCTCTTCATCTCCCGCGCCCGACTGCGCTGCGCGCGATACAGGATATAGGCCTTCGCCGTCCTGGAACGCCCGGAGTCGACCAGGACGTTCTCGACAATGTCCTGTATCTCCTCCACCTCCGGAACCCCGGTCAGGTCCCTCTCCATGCGCCGGATAACCTGCTCCGTAAGGCTCAGAGCCAGGGCCGGGTCCCCGGCCCCCTCAGCGGCGGTCAGAGCTTTGAGAATGGCGGAGGCTATCTTCTCTCCATTGAAAAGGACCTCCCGGCCGTCCCGCTTTTTTATCCTGACAAACATGATTGCCTCCCTTATTCGGGGACGAGAGAAGGGTCAGGAGCGCTCTTGCGGCAGTGCAAAACCCCCTCCGCACGGCGTGCGAAGGGGGCGCATGACATGACATGACAAAACCCGCGCCCTCTATCGTCCGTAGAGTTCTGCGACTGAGATGCAGGCAGGTCTTCTGGCTCGGGTTCTTCGGTTTTTTTGCCCTTCCCGGACAAGGCTCGTCCAGTGGTATTGCAAAAAACCTCCCCCTCACAGCGGCGGGACCGCGCGGGATTCTCACCCGCTTCCCTTTTCACCGGATTTTCGGAACCGGCACCTCACTCAATTGAGTTGTGATCTCGCATCGTTACACCCTCTCCCCCGGCAGAACGGAGGGCAAAGGCCCGGCCTGTGAAGGGGAGGAGGATCTAGACTTTATTATACCCCATCCATCTCCTTAACCTTGCGGTAAGATAAGGCCTCAATCGTTTGCCCATCGTGTTTTAAAGAAAGTTCAAAGTTCGAAGTTCAAGGTTCAAGGTTCAAAGTTCAAGGTTCAAAGTTCAAAGATATTCCCACCCTTAATTTGAACTTTACAAACTTGATAACTTTGAACTGTTCTTTTTCGTGTTCATCCGTGGTTCTTTTTTTAGCGGATTTATTTTCGACTTTTATTTCAGGAAACGCGGATAAAATTTTGGCTCTAACGTGGACTTTCCCAACGTCTGCGGTATAATCGAAAGATAAAAGAAAGATAGAGAAAAGCTAATTTTTGAAAACAGACATCCAGGAGGCGAGCATCCTGAGTTACGATAAACTATCGGAGAGCGGGGAAATGTGGAGTCATCTGGGTTTCGAACCCTGGCAGCATCAGGGTATGCAGGGGGTCTCCCGTAAGATCACCATGAAAAAAACCAGCTTTCTGGGCCCGGTGGCCGTCTATTACGCCTGGGATTATATCCTGTGGCATCACGCAGGGCAGCATGATGTCGACTATCTCCTGACGCGTTGGGCTCCTCTCCCGGACGTCGTCACACAGAGGTTTGTCCTCATAGGACTGTCTGAGCCCCAACGCAAGGTCCGAAGTTTTTGCTTCGGCTTCAGGGGTTTTCTGGAGATTTACGCCTACACGCCGGGCGAGGCCCACCACAAGAGGATCCGGGACCTCACCCCGGCGGTTGATTTTGCCTGGCACGGCCCCCACACGGAGCCCGCCAGAGCTCAATGCTCGTAACCTCACAATAAGGAAGGAGGGTGGACATCGGGAAAGCAGATTTTGTCTCAGGCGCCGCTCCCATTTGGTGTTGAAGGCGCGCAGAACGAAACAAAGGGAAACACCAACTCAAGAACCATCTGCATTTGTACTGGAAAGGAGAGAATAATATGTTACTGGGTTTACTGGTCGGAGCTATCGTGTTCTTTCTCGCCTGCTACTTCATCTATGGCAAGTACATGTCCGACATCTACGGCCTGGACGACTCCAGAAAAACGCCTGCCGAGGCGCTTTATGACGGAGTGGACTACTGTCCCGCACATCCGGCCGTCCTGCTGGGCCACCATTTCTCCTCCATCGCAGGTGCGGGCCCCATCGTCGGCCCCATCACAGCAGCGGGGATATTCGGCTGGCTGCCCACGTACCTCTGGTGCGTGATCGGTTCCGCGTTCCTGGGAGGGCCTCACGACATGGGCGGGCTCGTCTCCTCCATGAGACATGAGGGCAAATCCGTCGGAGAGGTGGTCGATCGCTGGATTGGCCGGGCCGGTAAAATTCTGTTCCTCTGCTTCACCATCCTGGCCCTGATCCTCGTGGTGGCCGTCTTCCTGCAGCTCTCCGCCAACTCCTTCGCCTCCGACCCCGCCGTGGCCTTTGCCGCAACCCTCTACATCCTCATGGCCGTGGTCTTCGGTATCCTCATCTATCGCATGAACTGCCCCCTGTGGCTGATGACGGTCATCATGCTCCCCATCGTCATCTACGCCTGCTGGTTCGGCAACCAGAACAAGTGGATCTCCGAGTATTTCTCCCTGTCCGGCAACCCGATCCTGGAGTTCCACCAGGTGGATCTGGGCATGCCTCTGACTGACGAGAAATCCTTTGAGGCGGACAAGGCTCAGAACGCTGCCACCCTGGGCGCCTACGCCACTTTCGCTGACTACAAGGCTGCGCGCGAGGCCAAGTTCCAGGAACTCAAGGTCACGGATCCCGTCCTCCAGAAGAACAACCCCGCAACCTATGACGATTTCCTGGCAGCTAAGAAAAGCCTGAATACAAGAAACATGGAGAACTGGAGATGGTTCCTGGTGGTCTACATCTTCCTGGCCTCCATCCTGCCAGTCTGGCTCCTGCTCCAGCCGCGTGACTACCTGGCCTCCTACTTCCTCTACTTTGCCGTCATCATCGGCACCATCGGCATGATAAAAGGCAGCAGCCAGTTCACCGTCAAGCTGGACGCCTTCAAGGGCTTTGCCGTCGGCAACCAGTACCTGTGGCCGATGCTCTTCATCATCGTAGCCTGCGGTGCCCTCTCCGGGTTCCACGCCCTGGTCGGCAGCGGCACGACCTCCAAGCAAATCCGCAAGGAGTCGGACTCCGTGCTTGTGGGCTACGGCTCCATGTTGATTGAGGGCCTCGTCGCCGTTATAGCGCTGGGGACGGTCATGATCTCCGGCAAGGTCCTGGGCGACCCCAACAACACCTACGCGACCGGGTTCGGCCAATTTGCAAGCCTCATCGGCATTGACCCGAAGATCGGCAAATCCCTGGGGCTCCTGGCGCTCAACAGCTTCCTGCTGACCTCGCTGGACACGGCGACGCGCCTCACCCGCTACCAGATTCAGGAGCTCTTCAACATGAAGGTAGACCGCTACACCGCGACGATCGTCGCCGTGGCAGCTGCCATGGGACTCCTGCTGACGAAGACCCGGACAGCCACGGGCGCCGTGATACCCACCTGGGCAGCCATCTGGCCAGTGTTCGGAGCTGCCAACCAGCTGGTCGGAGCTCTCGTGCTCCTGGCCCTGGCCGTGTGGGTAGCCCGCGGCCTGAAGAAACCGAACTCCTGGCTGATGCTCCCCATGTGGTTCATGCTGGTGACGACAGTTGCAGCCCTGGGCCTGATGATCAAGGACAACCTCATCGGCGTCGAGCATCCCAACTGGGTGCTGGGCGGCATGTCGATAGCCCTGCTGGTCCTGGCCCTCTTGATGGTGCTCCAGTCCTTCAAGGCCCTCCGCGATACGAACCCCCTCCAGGGAGGGGCAGCGGGAGATTAGATTAACCCCAGCTACGAAGGCTCCCGCTCAGCGCTCAGCTTCTCCGGAGCCCAAGGAAACAAAAAGGCGTACTGATGAAGAGGCCCGAAGGGTGTACACCCTTCGGGCCTCTTCATCACCTGAATTTCCAGGATAAAAATAAAACACGACAGGAAACACTCCCCTCGTGGGCCTTTAGAGAGAACGCTGTAGCGCTGCGGGGAAGCTTTTCCGTTCAGCCCTTGCGTTTTTCCCTCCTATCTCCTCCCCACCAACTCCGCTCAGAGCGCCCTCACCTGTTCCATGAAGTCGCGCAGAGCCGCTCCGTTGGTCCAGGGGATGTTCACCGAGAGGCGCGTCACCAGTGCCTCTCCCTCGGGAGTCAACACCTGACAGCTGAAATCGCTGCCCGAAACGATGAGGTCGAACTTGTAGTGAGTGTTGAAGTCCTCATCCATCGCCAAATACTTGCCATCCGAGGTGACGTAGAGGCTCAATCCCTTTGACTCAACCGTCTTCTCAATAAAATTGGTGATGAGATACGCTATGGGCTTCATAATGCACATCCCCCCTGAATGTTTCAGCCCCGGAGTAGGCCCTCTTTTCTGTCAGCCAGGCGCGCTTTACGCGCAAAAGGCGTTCAGGAAAGGAGCTCTCGACGTCGAAAGCAGGAGAGCAGATGGTCGTTGACCATGCCCACAGCCTGCATATACGCGTAGCAGATAGTCGGCCCGAAGAAGGAGAACCCCCGTTTTTTCATATCCCGGCTGATAGTCTCAGCCAGGGGCGTGAAGGCCGGAACCTCCTGAGCTGTTCTCCAACTCCCTACGAGCGGCCTCCCCTCAAGGAAACCCCAGATGTAGTCGGAAAAACTTCCAAACTCCCGGGCAACCTCCAAGAATGCCCGGGCGTTGTTCACCGCACTCTCAATCTTCCGTCTGTTTCGGATAATACCTTCGTCCTTCAGGAGACGCGCGACGTCGCGCTCCTGGAAACGGGCCACAGCCTCAGGGTCAAAGCCCGCAAAAGCGGAGCAATACCCCTCACGTCGCCTCAGGATAGTCAGCCATGAGAGACCGGCTTGAGCGCCCTCCAGGATCAGGAACTCGAAAAGCTTCTGATCGTCACGGAGGGGCACCCCCCACTCTTCATCGTGATAGCGCACGTAAAGCGGGTTCGTCCCACACCAGGGGCAGCGGGTTTTTTCCCCCTCAGACGGAGCAATGGTCATGCTCGTGGTCAAACTCCTCGATGGGGAGGACCTCCAGACCGTGCTTGGACCGATAGTCGTTAAGGGCCCTGTGGATGGCCTCCTCCGCCAGAACGGAGCAATGCATCTTGATGGGAGGAAGCCCGTCCAGAGCATCGGCCACCGCTCTGTTGGTGAGGTCCCAGGCCTCATCCACCGTCTTGCCCTTGATCATCTCCGTCGCCATGCTGGACGAGGCGATTGCTGAGGCGCAGCCGAAGGTCTTGAACCTGACATCCTCAATCACGTTGTCCCGGACCCTCAGATAAATTTTCATGATATCCCCACACTTGGGGTTGCCGGCCTCCCCCACCCCATCCGGATTCTCTATCTCCCCAACGTTACGGGGGTTGCTGAAATGATCCATCACTTTTTCACTGTAATCCAACGCCATCCTGTATCGATCCCCTCATGTGTACTGTATTGACGCCTTCAGGTTGAGGACAAATCTTCCCGGCGCCTATGCCCCGCGCGGCAGCTCACCTACCCGGGACAGAACCAAGCCTCTCATCCCACAACGGGGACATGGCACGCCGTTTGGCCACGACCTCCGGCAGGGTCGCCAGGACGTAGTCTACCTGCTCGTCCGAGGTGCCCCGCCCCAGGGTCATGCGCAAAGAGCCATGGGCCTGCTCGTGAGAAAGTCCCATAGCCATCAGGACATGGGAGGGGTCCAGAGAGCCTGAGGAGCAGGCGCTGCCCGTGGAGGCGGATATCCCCTTGGAGTCCAGGTCCAGAAGCAGAGTCTCCCCTTCAACGCCTATGAAGCTGAAGTTGGTGTTGTTGGGCAGACGCTCTTCACCCCTCGCGCCGTTCAGTTTGGCGTGAGGGACGGTCTTAAGAACTCCTTCAATCAGACGGTCACGAAGGGCTGTGAGGCGCGGTCTCTCCTGTGGCAGCCGGGCCTTCATCCGCTCTATCGCCGCTCCCATCCCAACGATGCCCGCGATGTTCTCCGTGCTGGCCCGACGCCCCTTCTCCTGACCTCCGCCATGCACCAGGTTTTCAAGCTTCAGGCCCCGGCGCACAAAAAACGCCCCCGTGCCCTTAGGCCCGTACATCTTGTGAGCCGACATGGACATCATGTCGATGTTCAGGGCTTTGACGTCGATGTCCAGCTGCGCCGCCGCCTGCACGGCATCCGTGTGGAACGGCACACCCCGCTCACGGCACAGCTTTCCTATCTCCCCAATGGGCTGTATCGTCCCCACCTCGTTGTTGGCAAACATCACCGAGACCAGGACCGTCTTGTCCGTGAAGGCTGCCTTCAGGTCCTCAAGGCTCACCCGTCCCTCCGCGTCCACCGGCAGGTACGTCACCGAGGCGTCCTCAAATTTTTGCAGGTACTCCGCCGTGTGCAGAACGGCGTGATGCTCTATCCTGGTGGTGATGACGTGAGCGCCCGGCACGCCGCTGCGCTCAACGATCCCCTTGAGAGCCCAGTTGTCGGCCTCGGTCCCGCTGCTCGTGAAGAAAATCTCGGACACATCCGCGTTCAGGGCCGACGCTACCTGCTCCCGGGCCCTGTCAATGGCCTTGCGGCTCCGGGAGGCCAGAGAATAGACCGAGGACGGGTTGCCGAACATCTCCGTGAAATACGGCATCATCTCCTCCAGGACCTCAGGGTCCATGGGGGTGGTCGCCGCGTAATCAAGATACACGCTTTGCATTGTCAATCCCTCCTGAAAGCTTCGGGGACAGAACTTCATCCTCGGAGATGAAAGAGGTCTCCCCTCCTTCGGTAATCTCGTCAAGAGTTGTGCTCTCCAGGATCGTGTCGATGGAGTCCTTCACCTTCCCCCACAGCCTGGAAGTGCGGCAATGGGGGAGATTGGAGCAGCCCGCCTCCGTCTGGCAGTCCCCAAAGACGATGGACTCGCCCAGGGCACGAACCACCTCCGCAACCGTAATCTCCGAGGCGGGACGGGTTAAGAGATATCCACCCCGCGCGCCCCTCACGCTCCTGACGATGTTGCCGCGACGTAATTTGGCAAAGAGCTGCTCTAAGTAGCTGGCAGAGATGTCCTGCCGCCTGGAGATGTCGCTCACAGTGACGGGCTTCCCATGACCTTGAGAGCAAAGGTCGCTGAGAGCCCGCAGGCCATATCGTGTCACGGTCGATAACTTCATGATCCTCACCTCCGGTCTCGAAAAAGAATATCATACCCTATTTTTACAGTCAAGATTATGAGGCCCTCCGCGCTCCAAACATTCCCCGTGCTCATCTCAACTCAAGCGACAAAGCCCGTTAATCAAACCGCAGCGCGTCAATCGGGCGGAGCAGCGACGCTTTCCAGGCCGGATAAAGCCCGAAAAAGATCCCCACGCAGCAGGAGAAGCCCGCAGCAAGAGCCACAGCACCGCCGGAGACCGAGGTCGGCCACTTGAGGAAGTGCGTAACCGCAAAAGAGGCCAGGGCCCCGAGCAGGATCCCAAAGATCCCGCCGGTCATGGAGAGCAGCACCGCCTCCAGAAGAAACTGGCTGCGGATGTCACGCGCCCGTGCCCCGACAGCCATGCGGATGCCTATCTCCCGGGTCCGTTCCGTGACGGAGACCAGCATGATGTTCATGATCCCGATGCCGCCGACGAGGAGGGAGATAGAGGCCACGACACCGAGCAGCAGCGTCATTATCTGAGTTGACTTCTGCATGCTCTCGACCATCTGAGTCATGTTGCTCAGGATGAAGTCATCGTCCTCATCGTCCGAGAGCCGATGGCGCTGCCGCAGCAGAGCGCGCATCTCCGCAATGGCCGAGTCGATCATGCTCGCATCCCGGGCCTGAACAAAAGCGGCCCCGATGGAGCCAGCTATCTGACTGCGAACCAGCCGTCTCTGGGCCGTCGTGATAGGGACGACGATGAGGTCGTCCTGGTCCTGTCCCATGCCCGACTCGCCCTTGGGGGCGAGGACCCCCACCACCTCAAACGGGATCCTGCGGATGCGGATGGAGCGGCCCACCGGGTCCAGCCCTCCGAACAGCTCAAAGGCAACCGTGCTCCCTATGACGCAGACCTTCGAGGCCGCGCGCTCATCCTCCTCGTCCAGAAGCCGCCCCGACTGAGGCGCATAGTTACGTATCGTGAAAAAGCCCGGCGTGGAACCGATGACCTGGGTCATCCAGTTTTGGTTTTCACAGATGATCTGAGAGGGAGTGCTGACCTGAGGCGCGACCGCCCCGACGGCCCAGCACTCCCGTTCGATGGCCCGGATGTCGTCCAGAGTCAACCTGGCGCCGCTCCCGGCGCTCTGACGGACCCCTCCGGTGCGCGGCGCCCCGGCCCGGATGAAGATCATGTTCGTGCCCAGCCCGGACATCATCTCGCTCATCTGCCTGTTGGCCCCGTTCCCAATGGCGATCATGGCGATGACGGCGGCAACGCCGATGACAACCCCCAGCATCGTCAGGAGCGATCGGGTCTTGTTCGCCCAGAGGGATAAGACGCTGGTGCGCAGAAGCTCATACATGCCCTATCCCTCCTCACCCTGTCTGGGGGACTGCCTCACGTCCTCAACGATCTTGCCATCCTTGAAGCGGAGCACCCGGGAGGCGTAGGCCGCTATGTCCGGCTCGTGGGTCACGAGGACGACAGTGCGCCCCTCCCGGTTCACGCTCGACAGAAGCCCCATGATCTCGTAGCTCGTCTTCGTGTCCAGATTGCCCGTCGGCTCATCGGCCAGGATGACCGGAGCCTGCCCGACCAGAGCTCGCGCTATGGCCACTCGCTGTTGCTGCCCCCCGCTCATCTGGTTCGGCCTGTGGTGCAGGCGCGAGGTGAGGTCCACTCGCTCAAGCGCCTGCTCCGCGCGCTGACGGCGCTCCTCCGGCCTCACCCCCATGTAGAGGAGCGGCAGGGCCACGTTGTCCAGCGCCGTCAGCTTGGGCAGCAGGTTGAACCCTTGAAAGACAAAACCCAGCTTGACGTTACGGATGTGGGCCAGCTCGTCGCCGGAGAGGTCCGAGACGTCCTCGCCGTCCAGCAGATAAACGCCGCTTGTGGGGGAGTCGAGACAGCCCAGCATGTTCATGGCAGTCGACTTCCCCGAGCCGGAGGGGCCCATGATGGCCACAAACTCCCCCCGCTCGATGGAGAAGGAGACCCCGTCAAGCGCGTTCAGCTTTTCTTCCCCGGACCGGTAGGTCTTGACGAGGTCCCGAACTTCAATCAAAACGTCCTTCATGCCCTATATCCCCGACCCGGCTTCACTTTTGCTGAAGGAGACCGCCAGCTCCTGCCCCTCGGCAAGGGATTTGGCCGCCTCTCCGCGCACCTCCACCCAGGTCTTGTCGCTCACGCCCGTCTCGTCGAGGACCACGCTGCCTGACAGGTTCCCCTCCTCGTCCACAAGCCACACCGTCCTGCCGGCCCTGGGGTCGGGCTGAGCACCCGGGCCACGGCGGCGGGGAAAGGCTATCAGGCCGGAGGTCCCGTCCGAAGCATCCGAGGAAGTCGGAGGAGTGAGGGCCGCGAGCACCTCGGGAGGAGGCGAGAAGCGCAGGGCTGCCGTCGAGACGCGCAAGACGTCATCCCGCTCCTCCACAACAACCGAGACGTTGGCGGTCATGCCGGGCATCAGTTTCTTCTCCTTGTTGTCTATCTGGAGGATGACCTTGTAGGTCACGACGTTGGAGACCGTCTCAGGCTTCAGGCGTTTTTGCGTGACCGTCGCCTCAAAGGACTCCTCCGGCCACGCGTCAAACTTGCAGACAGCCCTCTGCCCCTCGACGATGCGCCCGATGTCTGCCTCGTCGATATCGGTCTCCACCTGCATTTTAGTTAGGTCCTTTGCTATGGAGAAGAGGGTGGGCGTCTGGAAGCTCGCGGCCACGGTCTGGCCCACGTCGACCTGACGCGAGACCACAATGCCGTCGATAGGGGAGACTATCCTTGCGTAGCTCAGGTTTGTCTGAGCCTGTTTGAGAGAGGCACGTGCCTGAACGACCCTGGCGTCAGCCTCAGCGAGGCCGGCCTGGGCCGTTATGAGCCTCGTCTCCGCAGTTTCCATCTCGCTCCTGGCTATGAGCTTGCGTTCCCAGAGCTCCCGGCTGCGCGCCGCACCGCGCTTGGCATCCGTCATCTCCGCTCCGGCCCGTGCTGCCCCTGCCTGAGCGAGGGCAAGGCTCGCCTGGCTCTCCTCCACCCGGGAGCGGAGCACGTCAGGGTCCAAGAGCGCCAGGAGCTGCCCTTTTTTGACGGGGCTGTTGAAGTCCACGTAAAGCTCCTGAATGGTGCCGGACACCTGGGTCCCTATCTCGACCATCTCCACCGCGTTCACCGTTCCGGTGGCGCTGATGGAGGCCGTGATGCGTCCCCGGGTGACCGGTTGCGTGCGGTACTGATAGGAAGCCTTAGCCGGACTCAGATACAGCCGGGCCCCGTAACCTGCCAACGCCAAAAGAGCGAGGATGACGACGTACTTCATCGTCCCTCCCCTTCTCCTCTTCTTCATCCGCCTCTTCCTCCAAACGTCCTTCGCTTCACGTTTCCTTTTCCCCCAAACCTCAGGTTAAAAACCGTGGGTTTTCCCCACGCCCACACCCGCACCCAAAGGGAACAAGTTCCCTTGACCCTTTTCAGGGGTATGGGGCAGAGGCATGGCGAGCGGTCAACTTACGGAAGCCGCCAGGCTTCCGGCGTCTTGGCCGGCGCCCTGTCCGAAGAGCTCAGCCCGTGGAACTCCAATCCCACGGCCCTCTCCAGCTCGATCACGGCCGTGTGCAGGGCATAGTGCGCGCTCTCGGCAGCCAGGCGCGCCTCCGTGAGGTTCAAAAGGGCGTCCGTCACCTCCAGAGGAGCCCCCACTCCCGTCTCATAGCGCCCCTCCGCTATCCTGCAATTCTCCTCAGCGCTCTCTAAGGTCAGACCCGAGATGCGGACCTGCTCGCGTGCGTTCTCCAGGCTCACAAGGGCCTTGCCGACCTCCAGCAGGATCTTCTGTCGGAGCTGTTCACGAGAGGCCTCAAGGGACCGGACCTGAGCGCAGGCCACAGCAACGCCCGCCTTGACCTCGCCGCCATCCACGACGGGGACCGTCATCTTCAGCCCCGCGTTCCAGCCTTGGGTCAGGTCAAAGGCCTGAGAGCCGCTGGCGCTGTAGCCGCCCGACAGGGAGAGTGTGGGAGAGGAGCCCCGGGCCTCGGCCTTGAGACTGGCCTCGCCCCCCAGGAGGCTCAGCTCCGACGCTCTGTAATCCGGCCTGTTCTCAAGGGCCAAAGAGGGCGCCGAAGCCAGGAGCTCACTCGGGACGTCAAAGCTGACCGGGACCACGCTAAAATCCTCGTCCCGCTTGATGCCCATCGCGTTCAACAGCTCCTTTTTCGCGAGGCTCACGCTGCCCTGAGCCTCCACGAGGGCCAGCTGCGCGTTCCCAAGATCGACCCTCGCCTTCGTGACGTCATACCAGGGTTTGGAGCCGGCATCATAGAACCCCTGAGCCTGTTCCAGACGCTGTTCGTGAGCCATCACAGACTGTTCCCGGTGCTCTTGTGTCCTCAGCTTCAGGAGCAGCGCCGCGTAAGCCTGTTTCACGGCCGCATGGACGCTCAGGAGCGTGTTCTCGGCATCGGCATCGGCCTTGGAAAGGTTTTGCCTTCGGGCTTCAATTCTATATCGGTTTCGGTTTGAGTCAAAGATCTTCAGCCCTGCCGAAACGCCGGCCGAGTAAGAGGCCCCCTCCTCCCCACCCCGCCCGGAGCGCTCGGCCGTGACCGTGCCGGACAAGGTCACCCTGTCCGCGACAGCGCTCTGGCTCAGGAGCCCGCGCGCCGAATCCCTCTGAGCCTCGGCCCCTGCAAGGGTCGGGCTGTTCTCGTCCGCAAGGCGCAGACAGTCCTCAAGGTTTAGGACCGGGACCGCACAGGCGGGAAGGGCGCCCAAAAGGCTCACAAAGCTCACAAAAAGCGCAAAGAAAAGAGCCCATGCAGGTACCAGAATCCTCCGACCCTCTGAGGGCCAGGCGCATCGCTTCATAGTCATTTTCGCTCCTTCATGATGGGTCTGAGAGTCGGCCTTCGCCGGGCCCGGGTGGTTTTCAAGAGGGAGCCTTAAACCGCACCGGAAACAAAATAAATATAGACCAAACAAAAGCTGAACGTGCCAGACCCAGCAACCCGATAAGAGCCCAGTCGACCCGTCCCGGCTTTATACACCTAACGAGCAGCCCTGAGGCTCAGAGAGGAGTCGCTGGTTCCATGCTTTTCGTATACAATCTAGCAGCCACTGCGTCGGATCATATCCCGAGCGATATATCGAAAGCCCATTTTTCATCAGTCCTTTCGGAAGTCGATCACGTTCAGCTGGGACATACCCTTTTTGTCGGCGTAGCGTGCCAACAGCTTAAAAAAGATTCCAAATCGCTTGTCAAGTTTGATATATCCAGTGGACATCCCTTTCCACTGAACGCGGGCAAACCTGTCGCTCCAGGAGGTAAGCTCTTTTTCCGGATCATCCAAGTAGAAATTGGTGCTGATGTCGATGCCGGAGGCCTTTATTGCCTTCAGATCTATCTTTATACCCAAACGGTTTTGCGCATCAAAAGCAAGCCGTCCACCCGGGAAGTGCTCGGCCATGGCACAAAAGAGCTTTTTTACATCTTCCTTTTTAAAGTAGATGAAAACGCCGGAGGCAATGAAGACCGCGCCGTCCTCTTCATGGAAATCAATCTTGTCAAACCACGAATGATCATTCAGATCAGAGCCGATATTTTTCTCCCGATCTGTGGACGGCACGAGCTGCTCCCGAAGCTCAATGACATTGGAAAAATCCACATTGGCAAAGCGGCACTCTCCGTTATCCGCCTGACGACCTGAGGTATCCAGCCCACAGCCCAAGTTGACCACCAATGCCTTGGGATGATTTTTCAGATACTCCCGCACCTCGTACACCAGGGCATACTGCCTTATGGCGGCGGCAAGAGCGCCAATCTTCATTTTAATACCACCCTCTTGCAGCTGCATGGTAGAGAAATCGTAGTCCAGCCGATCCATGATCTTCTGACAATCCGTATCATGGAACAGATCCGGGTAATTTTTAATCGCCCACGCCTTTCCGTACAGGGGCATGACCAGTGTCTCCTGCACCGTATTCTTCTCGATTTTGATTTTTGGATTCATCCTTTTGCCCCTCCCAAACGGTTGCGGTTTGAGTCAAAGATATTAAGGCCTGCCGAAACGCTGGCCGAGCACGAGGCACCCTCCTCCCCACCCCGCCCGGCCGATAAAAGTTCCAAGCAACCCATTCCGGCTTCGCGCATCCTCACAAGCAGCCCTGAGGCTCAGAGGAAAGTCGCTGATTTAATGTTTTTCGTGTACAATTAAAGCGCAAAACAAAGGTAAAGAAGTTCAGAGCGTTCCCCGGCTTCTTATTTTCTTTCAAAATGCTATAATGCAAAACCGGCTAGAAGACAGAAAAACGACTCTTGGATTTACAGTCTAAGTGCAACACTCAGAAATAACAGATGCAGTGTGTTTATTTAAAAAGGGCCAGAACCAGAACATGGATATCAATTATTTCTCCTGTATCAGACAATCAATACAAAAGAAATTCCCGGTTATGCATTTTTATTTCTAAACGCCTTTATTTCAGCGTCATTTAGCATCTATACCTGTCTGAACCTGTCTGACAGTAATCTGATATTCTATGGGTACACAACGACACTATTACATAAACCTGGAAGTGATCAAATGACAAAGAGAGTAGTCATAATCGGTGC
>JAAYOR010000014.1 GCA_012520235.1 Fretibacterium sp. | reverse complement strand
TTCTGGAGACCCCCGTCAAGTTCACCGTCAAAGGGATTGACAAAGAACAGGTGGGGCAGACCTGTGCGCTTCTCCGCGCCTATCGTCCGCCGGAGCCGTATCATGGTAAGGGCATTCGTTTCCAGAACGAGCAGATTGTTCGCAAGGCCGGCAAGACCGGCGCTAAGTAGTTGGGGTGGAGCAAAATGAGGAAAAAAAGCAGAAGCGACATGCGCGTCATACGCCATAAAAGGCTGCGGCGCACTCTGAGCGGAACGGCCCTGAAGCCAAGAATGGCTGTCTTCCATAGCGCAAAACACATCTACGTTCAGATAATTGATGACGATCTGGGCCACACTCTGGCGTCGGTCTCGACTCTGGAGAAGCCCGTTCAGGAAGGCCTTAAGAGCTGTTGCAATGTCCAGGCAGCAAAGGTCATCGGCAAACTGGCTGCAGAGCGCGCCAAGGCCAAGGGGATCGAGACTGTAGTCTTCGACCGTGGCGGTCATATGTACCAAGGGAAGGTCAAGGTCTTGGCCGACGCGGCTCGCGAGGCTGGTCTTAAGTTTTAATTTTAGGAGAGCAGGCTGATCATGATCAAAAAGCGAATTGATGCTAAATCCCTTGAGCTTAAAGAGCGCGTCGTTGCCATCAATCGTGTGAGCAAGGTCGTCAAGGGCGGAAAACGTTTTAGATTCGCGGTCCTTGTTGTCGTGGGTGACGGAGAACGCTATGTTGGTGCTGGGATCGGCAAGGCCAAGGAAATATCGGAGGCTGTGCGCAAGGGCATTGACAAGGCCAGCAAGGGGCTTATCGAGGTTAAGCGCGACGGCGACACGATGCCCCATCCTATCACAGGCTGTTTTGGAGCTGCCCGTGTCCTCTTGAAGCCGGCTCCGGCCGGTACAGGAGTTATCGCCGGCGGAGTGGTGCGCGCCATCATGGAGCTGGGTGGGATTAAGGACGTCGTGACCAAGGTTGTCGGACGCACCTCCAATGCTGTCAACGTGGCGCGAGCGACTCTGGAGGCTATCAGGGAGACCCGGACTGCGGAGGATATCTATAAGTTGCGTGGCAAGAAGGCCCCTGAGCCGGCGATGGTCTCGGCAGAGTAGGAGGGCGTCATGGCTAAGATCAAAGCGAAGTGGGTCAAGAGCGCTATCGGTTTTTCCAAGAGACAGAAGAATACTATTAAGGCCCTGGGTTTCAAAAAACTGCAGTCCACAGTGGAGCATGAGGACACCCCTCAGATCCGTGGTATGCTTGAAAAAGTTCGACACCTGGTCGTCTGGACGGAAGCCAACTGAGGAGGTGACAGAGAATGAATCTTCACGATCTTAGGCCGGCCCATGGCTCCAGGCGTAAACCCAAGCGCTTGGGGAAAGGGATCGCAAGCGGTTCAGGCAAGACTGCCGGCAAGGGGCACAAGGGACACAAGGCTCGCGCGGGTGGCGGCGTTCGAGCCGGCTTTGAAGGCGGGCAGATGCCTATGGTGCGTCGCATCCCCAAAAGTGGATTCAATAATGCCCGTTTTGCTAAGGTGTACCAGATAGTCAATCTTTTTGCTCTTTCTGAAAAGTTTAATGGGGGTGAGGTTGGCCCTCAGGAGTTGAGGAACGCGGGATTGATTCGCTCGCTCTCCCTTCCCGTCAAACTTTTGGCAAAAGGCGAGGTCAATAAAGCCTTCACCGTCAAGGCTCATGCTGTCAGCAAAGGGGCACGAGCTAAAATTGAAGCTGCTGGCGGGAAGGTCGAGGTGATCTGACGTGATTAGCTCTTTCGGCGATGCTTTCAGACTTCCGGACCTGAAACGACGCATTCTTTTCACCTTGGGAGTCCTATTCATCTTCCGTTTGGGCGCGCACATCCCCACACCTGGCATTGACGCTGAAGCCATGTCCAATCTCTTCAACCAGGGAGGGGGCGGCTTCCTGGACTTTTTAAACCTCTTTTCAGGTGGGGCGTTACAGCGCTTCAGCATTTTTGCCCTTGGCGTGGCTCCTTACATCAACTCAAGCATCGTCATGCAGCTTCTTGTCGTCATCTTCCCTTATCTGGAAAAGCTTCAAAAGGACAATACGGAAGGGCGCAAGAAAATTGTACAGTGGACGCGTTATGGGGCGGTGTTGTTTGCCGTCATTCAGGCTGTGGGCATGACGACATGGCTGGGGAGTCTCGGGGTTTTTGGGGGCGGTTTTTTTGACGCGCTTCTCGTGGTCTCGACGATCACAGCTGGTTCCATCGCGGTCATGTGGCTTGGAGAGGAGCTCTCGGACCACGGAATAGGCAACGGAATCTCTCTTTTGATCTTCGCAGGAATCGTGGCGCGCATCCCCGGAGCGATCACTCAGAGCTGGGCCATGCTGCGCACGGGCAGCCTCAGCTTCCTTTCGCTTCTACTGGGCCTTGCCCTCATGGTCCTTGTGGTTGCTGGTTGCATCATGCTTCAGGAGGGACAGCGGCGTCTGCCTGTGCAGTATGCTAAGCGGGTGGTTGGCAACAAAGTCTACGGCGGACAGAGCACCTTCATTCCTCTGAAGGTCAATCAGGCGGGGGTCATTCCAATAATTTTTGCCTCCTCTATCCTCATCTTCCCTTACACCCTGGCGGGTTTTTTCAGCGAGAGCGGTTCGGGGCGCTTTATCCAGAACCTCTTTGCTCCCGGCAGTGTCTTCTACACCATCTGCTACGTTGCTCTGATCATTTTCTTTGCCTATTTTTACACGGCGGTCGTCTTCAACCCCACAGACATCGCCAACAACATGAAGAAATACGGCGGTTTTATCCTGGGGATACGGCCGGGACAGCCTACGGCAGACTATATCACTAAGGTGATGGAACGCATCACGCTCGGGGGCGGAGTTTTCCTGGCTATAGTAGCCCTTATCCCCAATTTCATGTCCTCGATCATCGGGATCAAGAGCTTCTACTTTGGAGGGACTGCCGTCCTGATCATCGTTGGAGTTGCACTGGATACGGTCAATCAGATAGAAGCACAGCTCCTGATGCGCCATTACGATGGGATCCTGAAGAAGTCCGGCGGCAAATCAGGCAGTCTGCTTCGGATGTAGAAGGGAGGAGAGGCCGTGCGTTTGGTGCTTTTAGGAGCTCCAGGCTCCGGAAAAGGCACTCAGGCTGCTTTTTTAAAGGAGCGTTACGGCTGCATCCATGTTTCGACGGGGGATATTTTTCGAGAGAACCTGAGGAACAAAACCCCGTTGGGTCTGGAAGCAGAGGGCTATATGAGCAAGGGCGCTCTTGTCCCGGATGAGGTTGTGGTGAAGATGGTTTCCGCCAGGTTGAGAGAGCAGGATGCGGAGGCCGGCTTTCTCCTGGATGGTTTTCCCCGTACTGTGGCTCAGGCAGAGTTCCTGGACGCTTTTTTGCAGGAGCGGGACTGGCCTCTTGACGCGGTCGTTCTCTTTGCCATTGACGAGGAAAAGCTGGTCCAGCGTCTGGTGAACCGAAGGACTTGTCGCTCGTGTGGAAAGATTTACAACCTCTTGCGAGCTGAGGATGGCTTTGACGGCAAAAAATGTCCTGCCTGTGATGGGGAGATCTACCAGAGGGAGGATGATTCTGAGAGGGTTATCCGCAATCGTCTGAAGGTCTTTGGCGATCAAACCGCACCTCTCATTGCCTGGTATGAGAAAAAAGAGCTCCTGAGGCGTATTGATGTCTCCGGGACACCGGAAGAAGCCTTTGAAGCTCTTGAGGCTGTTCTGGGCTGAAGATGGTTTGTCTCAAGACCGAGGAAGAGCTCCTTCTCATGCGGGGAGCTGGCAAAGTTGTAGCGGATATCCTGAACCTTTTGCGGGAGGTTGTCCGCCCTGGGATCTCCACAGGAGAACTGGATCGCGTTGCAGAGAAACACATCCTCTCTCAAGGGGGAAAGCCGGTTTTCAAAGGCTATCGTCTTGCTGCGGGCATCAAGCCTTTTCCGGGGAGCATCTGCGTTTCTGTCAATGAAGAGGTGGTTCACGGAATTCCAAGCGACGACCGTATTCTCCAGGAGGGGGATATCGTCAGTGTCGACGTGGGGGTGCTTTTAAAAGGGTACTGTGGTGATGCTGCTTGTACCTACCCGGTTGGGGAGATCAGCGAGGAGAGAAAGAGGTTGCTCCGTGTGACTGAGGAGTCCCTCAATCGAGCCATTGCCGTGAGCTTGAAGGGCAATACGGTAGGAGATATCGGCCATGCCGTAGAATCGTTTGTCCTTAAAAGTAACTGTGGCCTAGTGCGCGATTATACGGGGCACGGAGTTGGGAAGAAGCTTCATGAGCCTCCTCAGGTGCCTAACTTCGGTAAGCCGGGCAGAGGGGTAACCCTGCAGCGGGGGATGACCCTGGCCATTGAGCCGATGGTCATGCTGGGGAAAGAGGACATTCGAGTAGGGAAGGATCAATGGGTTGTCGTTACCGCCGACGGTTCCGACGCGGCGCATTTTGAGAGGTCCATCGCCATCACTGACGAAGGACCTGAGATTTTAACCCCATGGCACAGCTGTTAGAGACTTATCGAGTGGGTCAGGTGGTTATTTCCAAGAGGGGAAAGGACGCGGGAAACACTTACGTGATCGTTGGATTTCTTGATGGAAGCAGGCTGGCTTTAGCAGATGCCGTAAGGTTCAATGTGACGAATCCCAAGGCAAAAAATCCAAAGCACGTGCAGCCGACGTCGCGGTGTATCACGGAGATACTTGATTTCGTGGAAGCTGGCAAGGACATTGATCACGGGCGTTTCCGTCACTTTCTCTCTCTGCTTGATGAGAATGCGCTTGTTGATGAACAAAATCGGGACAGGGAGGCAGGGTAGCGCATGGCGAGCAAAGAGGATGTCATTGAAGCAAGAGGGGTCGTTTCGGAGCCTCTCCCCAACGCTATGTTTCGCGTGGAACTTGAAAACGGGCATAAGCTTCTGGCTCACGTCTCGGGCAAGATGCGGATGCATTTCATCCGGATTCTCCCTGGAGACAGGGTGTTGGTGGAGGTTTCCCCTTACGACTTGAGTCGGGGAAGGATCATTTATCGCTATAAATAGCGTGTCTTTTACATTCAAGTTTTTCTGAGGAGTGGAACCCATGAAAGTGAAACCATCGGTCAAGCCGATTTGTGAGTTTTGCCGGGTGATCCGACGCAAGGGCATCGTGCGCATTATCTGCAGCCGCGATCCGCGTCATAAGCAGCGGCAGGGCGTAAGGAGGTAATGAAGAATGGCACGTATTGCAGGAGTGGATATTCCACGCGATAAGCGGGTGGAGATTGCATTGACATATATCTTTGGCATCGGACTTTCCTCATCCCAAAAGATATTGGCTAAGACCGGCGTGGATCCCAACGCACGGGTCAAGGACCTTTCGGAGGAGGATGTTCAGAAGCTGAGGCGCGAGATCGAGGATCATTATCGAGTGGAGGGCGACCTGCGCCGTGAGGTCTCTATGAACATCAAGCGCCTGATTGACATCGGATGTTATAGAGGGCTTCGCCACAGGCTGGGCCTTCCGGTGCGCGGTCAGAGGACCAAGACGAACGCCAGGACGCGTAAGGGACCGCGTCGCACGGTTGCCAACAAGAAGATGGCGGGCAAATAAGGCCCAAAGCCGGATAGAGAAAATTTCAGAGGAGGCGAAACTCGCGTGGCCAAAAGAACTGTCCGCAGGGGCAAAAGGCGAGAGAAGAAGAATATAGGTTATGGAGTAGCTCACATCTATTCCACGTTCAATAACACCATCATGTGCATCAGCGACAGGGCAGGAAACGTCGTATCATGGGCCAGCGGCGGCAATGTCGGCTTCAAGGGCACCCGTAAATCCACCCCTTATGCGGCTCAGATAGCAGCTCAGCAGGTGGCAAAAGGAGCGCAGGAGCATGGTGTTCAGGAGATAGACGTTATCGTGAGGGGCCCTGGGCCGGGCCGGGAGTCCGCTATCCGTTCTCTTCAGGCAGCGGGTCTGCAGGTGAATCTCATCAAAGATGCGACGCCTATTCCTCACAACGGTTGTCGCCCGCCTAAAAGACGCCGTGTTTGATTTTTTTGGCGGTTGCGGTGGAGAGTCTTCTTCATGACTGGTTCACGGCATGACTCCTTGGCGTCTGTGAAGAATAGGAGCGTGGATTATGTTGGAAACTCTGGAAATCTTGCGGCCCTTGTTGAAAATAGAGGAAAAGACTCCCACCTATGGGCGTTTGGCCGTCGAACCTCTGGAGCGGGGCTATGGGATGACGTTGGGAAACGCGTTGCGCCGAGTTTTGCTCTCCTCTATTCGAGGGGCCGCCATCACATCGGTCCGCATTGAGGGAGTCCTGCACGAATTTAGTACTGTCCCAGGTGTGCGTGAGGATGTCATTGAGATTCTGATGAACTTGAAGCACGTGCCCGTTCGCTCTAAAAGCAAAGATGTGAGAGTCCTGCGCATGGACTTCGAGAGACCGGGCGAGGTGATGGCGGGGGACATTATGGCGGACAGCGAGGTTGAATTTGTTGACCCCACGGCAAAGATATGTACTCTTGAGGAGGGTGCTCGTCTTTCAATGGAGCTTTACATTGAACAGGGAACCGGATATCTTTCTGTAGAGCGCCCGCGTCCGACTTATCTCCCTATAGACGCTCTCCTTACGGACGCGCTCTTCTCTCCGGTCCATAGGGTCAACTACTGGATCGAAGCTGCGCGGGTGGGGCAGAGAACGGACTACGAGCGCCTTGTCCTTGATGTCTGGACTAACGGCATTGTGACCCCCGAAGGTGCTGTCTGCGAGGCGTCGCAGATCATCCGCACCTACTTTGGCCATATCGTCACGAGCCTGGAGCAACTGGAGAGCGGAGCTCCTCCCGAGAGCTCAGAGGCCGGAGAGGGGACTGTGGATGCGGGAATGACTTCTGAAGAAGCTGAGTTCCTTGCACGTCCGGTGCGTGACCTGGAGCTCTCTATTCGCAGCGAGAACTGTCTCTTGCGGGGCGGAATCCACACCATAGGCGAGCTCTTGCAAAAATCGAGAGAAGATCTCTTGAAGATACGCAACCTAGGCAAAGTCTCCCTGAAGGAGATCGAGGATAAGCTGGAAAGCGTGGGGTTTAAACTCCGCGAGAAAAAGTCTTAGAAGCACCAAAGGAGGATTACACATCTATGAGACACCGTGTGGATCGTAGAACACTGGGTCGTTATGGAAGCCACAGGATGGCTATGCTGGCCGGTATGGCAGCAGACCTCTTCCTTAAGGGGCAGATTACGACCACGGTCACGAGGGCCAAGGAGCTTCGTCGCGTGGCGGAGAAATTAATAACGCGCGCTCGTGGCGGTAGTGTCCACGATATTCGAATCGTTTTTTCCCGCATGCCCCATAAGGCGGCTGCGACCAAGCTCTTCCAGGAGCTAGCACCCCGTTATGCCTCGTTTGATAAGGGGGGCTATACGCGCATTGTCAAGCTGGGGAATCGCTCGGGTGACGGAGCGCCTATGGCAGTTATTCAGCTCGTCGAACGAGACGAAGAGTAACACGTCTTCGCCTGCAATCCTGATTTATTTTGGACGCTTCCCCTGAGGTCGTTCTCGCTCTGTATAAGGTTACCTTCTCTTATGATGGACAGACGCGGGTTCTGGATGAAATTTCCCTTGACGTTTTTAAGGGAGAAAGAGTGATCGTCTTAGGACGCAATGGCTCCGGGAAGTCGACCCTTGTCAGAATCCTGGGCGCTCTGCAATCCCCTTTGCAGGGTGCCTGTTTTATTTGTGGTAGGGACGCCTCAACTTATCTTCCCGGAGAGGTCTCCAGGAAGATTGGGGTGGTCTTTCAGAATCCAGAGAGCCAAATTGTGGCTTCCCTGGTGGAAGATGATGTTGCTTTTGCTCCGGAGAACCAGGGCTACTCTTCCGAAGAGATAGGGAGGCGGGTTTTTTGTGCCCTGGCTCAGGTGGGGCTCCTGCACAAGCGCAGCCACCTTGTGACAACTCTGTCAGGAGGCGAAAAACAGCGTCTGGCCCTTGCCGGGGCTTTGGCCTCAGAGCCAGACTGTCTCCTTTTGGACGAGCCGACGGCGATGTTGGACCCGGAAGGGCGCTCAGATGTTGCTGCGGTGCTGAGTTCCCTCCATGAAAAAGGGACGACCATCCTGCAGGTGACGCATCAATTGGAAGGGCTGGAGAAGGCGGACCGGGTTTTGGTCCTAGCTCAGGGGAGATGGGCCTGGCAGGGAGCCCCGGAAGACTTTTGGGGGGTTGCGGAAGGCTTGGGCTTTGAGCTTCCGCCCCTGAGGCAGCTTGCGCGTCGCCTCAGAGAGAGGGGATATCCCTTGCCCTCCGTCTCAATAGAATCTGTTGCGGAAGCCCTGGGCTCCTTCCCCCTTCCCCTGTCCCGGCCGCAGCTTGTGCGTACAGAAGCCGATAGAGCTGCAGCGATTGAGGTTGAGGGCTTGAGCTGTCGCTTTAATCCAAGTACTCCTCTGGAGCTTCTTGCTCTGAACTCCGTCTTTGCCCGTTTCCCTCATTCAGCCTGGACGTCCATCCTGGGAAGGACGGGGAGCGGGAAATCAACCCTTGTCCAGCATCTGAACGGCCTGTATCCCATCCAGCAGGGGCGCATCCTTTTGGATGACGTCCCTCTGCCCCAAAAAGGTGAGGAGCTGCATCGTTTGCGGCGCAAGGTGGGGCTGGTATTTCAAAACCCTGAGGAACAGCTTTTCTGTCCTACGGTGAGGGAGGAGCTGGCCTTTGCTCCCAATAACCTGGGATTCTCAAAAGAGGAGATCGCTCTTTCTGTTGACCGGGCCCTTGAGGCAGTCGGGCTGGAGGAGGATTTTAAGGAGCGCAATCCGATACGCCTCTCGGGAGGGGAACGCAGGCTCGTAGCCATCGCCTCCGTCTTATCCATGGACCCCTCCTGTCTGATTCTGGACGAGCCTACAGCAGGGCTGGATGCAGCTTATCGGAAGAGGATACTGGAGCTGTTGAAAAGCTTGAAAAAAAATGGAAAAACCATCATCACTGTGACCCACGACTTGGAGATGGCGCTGGAGTTCAGCGACAGACTTCTGTTTCTGAACCAGGGGAGGAGCGAACTTGAAGGAGAGCCACAGGCCGTCGTTCCCCTTTTGATAGAGAAGCTCTCTTCTCGTGTCTGTCCTGATTTGCTGCGTGTCTCCCTTCTCTTGCGGAAGAGCCGGCTAAATAGCCCGCTCTTCTGGCGCTTGGACGAACTGCTGTTGCCTGGTCTCTGACTTGACGACCGCCTGAGGAGAAGTCGGATTTTCACGGGGCATTGTTTTTTATTAAGGGATCGCTGTTTAGACCCACTATCCCTTAGCCGCTGTTTCCTTAATAGCAACAATATAAAATAAAAATCATAAAGAGGGATATTCGTGTCGTTTGCATCTCTTTCAATGGGCCAGTACGTTCCGGTAGCCTCCGCCATACATGCGTTGGATCCTAGGGCAAAACTTCTGGCGCTCCTGGTGCTGATGGGAGTTGTCTTTGTCTCGACAAGCCCATGGGCGCTCGCCTGTTGCCTTCTCCTCCTTGGAGCCTGTATCAGAGGAGCCGGTCTCTCCTGGAGGCTCGTGCTGTCCTCCTCTCGCCCCATCCTGTATCTGGCTCTTTTCACCTTCGTCTTCAATGTTGTAGCGCACTTCTTCTGGGGTGAAGCATTGCTTTCAGACGCTCTTGCTGAGGGGACTTTTTTTTCGCTTCGGTTGACGATCCTGATGCTCTTTGCTCTTCTGCTTCCTCTCACCACAGCGCCTCTGGAACTCTCAGATGGGCTCGAAGCTTTGCTATTGCCATTTGCCCGTTGGGGCGTTCCCGCGCACGAGTGCGCTATGATGATTGGCATCGCCCTCCGTTTCATCCCCTTATTGATGGAGGAGATGGACAGGATCGTCAAAGCTCAGCTCTCCCGAGGGGCCCGACTGGATCAGGGAGGACTCCTCAGGCGGGTCATGGCTTTTTTTCCGATCCTCATCCCCTTGTTTGTCATCATTTTTCGTCGGGCGGACGAACTTGCACTGGCTATGGAAGCCCGGGGGTATCGCGGAGGGAAAGGCAGGACGAGAAGGCGCCCTTTGCAGTGGAAAAAAAACGACACACGCGCTACAATTTTAGTTATGTCTGTGGCAGTCCTTTTTCTTTCTTTGAGACGCTGGCTCAGACTTTGATGATGCAAAAATATGTGGCACAGGTAGCTTACCTGGGCAAAAATTATTCGGGCTGGCAGCGCCAGAGGGATGCGGACAGCGTTCAGGAAGTTCTTGAAAGGGCGCTCACTGCCTTATCTGACGGAGCTGTTAGGACTGTCGCTGCAGGACGGACGGATAAAGGGGTCCATGCCCTAGGGCAAATGGTCTCTTTTATCATGAACAAGCGCTGGGAACCGGAGCGCCTGTTGATTGCTGCCAATTTTTATCTTCCGGAAGACGTGAGGGTTTTGCGCGTTTTTCTAGTCCCTGACTCTTTTGATGCTCGTCGCAGCGCACTCTGGAGGGAGTACCGCTATTTCATCTGGCATGGCAGAACTTCCCTGCCGCAGCTGAACGGGCTGGTCTGGTGGCGAAAGCGCCCCTGGGACATTGAGCTGGCGAAGGCTGCCTGTCGTCTGCTTGAGGGGACACATGACTTTCGCGCTTTTTGCAAGGCCGGAGAATGCCCCGAGAAAAGCGAACGGACGTTGGAGCGTGCGCGCTGCAGACGCCGTGGGCCTATAACCTATTTGACTGTGCGGGCTCCATCTTTCCTGATGAACATGGTCCGCATTGTGGTGGGAAATATTGACGCAGTGGCGCTTGGGAAACGGGATCTTAGCTGGTTTGAAGGGCTGCTTGAGGGGCGGGAAAGGGTTGAATCAGCCATGACGGCGCCTGCCTGTGGTCTGTATTTCTGGCGCGTGGGCTATTCAGAGGTGGATTGTGGCTCTCTCTCTCCCTTCAGCTCTCGTTGGAACGGGTTTTACGGCGGCTGGAGCGCATCTTAATGTTGGACAGACGGATAACTGGCGGGGGCTGTTTGCCGTTTGCCGGTTTTGTGTGTGCGAATGAGGATGACAATCATGTATGCGCATTATTGGGGCTCCCGAGGGGGTTGACGGATGTTTGGGACGGATATAGGCATTGATCTGGGGACGGCAACGATCCTCATTTTTGAAAAGAAAAGAGGCGTGGTCCTGAGGGAACCCTCTGTTGTGGCAGTGGATCAGGATACGGGGAATATCCTGGCTGTGGGCTATGAGGCCAAGAACATGGTGGGCCGCACGCCTGGGAGCATTGTTTCGGTGCGCCCTCTTCGGGATGGGGTCATCGCGGATTATTCCATGACCGAGGCGATGATGCAATATTTTATGCGGCGTGTCACTCATGGCTGGAGCCGTTTTTTTAAAAATCGGGCGATGATTTGCGTTCCGTCCGGAGCCACGGACGTGGAGCGGCGTGCTGTCCTTGAGGCGGCGTTGGAGGTAGGCTCCAGGGAAGCCTATCTCATTGAAGAGCCCATGGCAGCGGCTATTGGAGCCAACCTGAACGTTGAAGAGGCTCGTGGTAAAATGTTAGTGGACATCGGGGGAGGGACCACAGATATAGCTGTGATTTCCTTGGGGGGTGTAGTTGTCTCCAAGTCGCTTCGAATTGGTGGGGACAAGTTCGACGAGGGCATTATGCGCTACCTGCGCCGTCAATATAACCTGGCAATAGGGGAGCAAACGGCAGAAAATCTGAAGATCATGATAGGAACCTGTATTCCTCTTGAGGAGGAGCAGCGCATGGTCATCAAAGGCAGGGACCTGGTCCAGGGACTCCCGCGTCAGATTGAGGTCACCAGCTCAGCTGTCAACATGGCCATCGGTGAGATGATCCAGACCTTGGTCGACGGGGTTCGTAATGTTTTGGAGCTAACGCCGCCGGAGCTTTCATCCGATATAATGGATAGAGGTATTGTCTTGACTGGAGGTGGTTCCTTGCTGAGAGGTCTGACGGAACTCATCACTCAGCAGACGGGAATAAACTGCTTCACGGCTGAAAACCCAATGGAGTGTGTGGCCCTTGGGACGGGGAAAGCCCTTGCGGAGATAGACAAGCTTGTGGCCTCGGGACGCAGTGGCATTCTGGCGAACGTCCGGAAGGGTCGCAGGCGTCGTTATTAACCCTTCAGAGGATGGTTACAGGTCCTCTGAGATATGAGCTCTGAGGAAAGAGAGAAGATTTTTCGTTCGGCGAGATGCCGATTCTACTGTAGATTTTCTTTCATTTGAACAAGGGGCGTGATTTTTTTGCATAGAGGGCTTTATTCAGCCTGTTCGGCTATGCTGGTTCAGGAGACGCACCTGGACGTGGTGACAAACAATCTGGCGAACGTGGATACGATAGGGTACCGCCGGCGCGTTCCCGTGAGCGCTGAATTCAGCGCTATGATGGATCGCATCGAAAAGGTCTCTGAGGACCAGGAGACAAAAATTGTCACCGTCCCTCCCTTCACGATGAACTGGAAGGGTAAGCAGATGATTGGTTCTTTAGCATTGGCCAGCGTCTTCTCGGAGAGCCACATGGATACTCAGGCGGGGGTTGTGAGGGTGACGGATAATCCTCTTGACTTGCTTATCGCAGGGCCAGGTTTTTTTGCCGTCCAGGATGGGCAGGGCAACACCTTCTACACGCGCCAAGGCAACTTCCAACTCTCTGGTGAGGGTGTTATTGTGACGCCGGAGGGGATGCCGCTCCAGGGTGATGGCGGTGAGATCGCGGTGGCGGATGCCAGTCGGGTGATGATCACAGATACAGGTCAAGTTTTTGCGGATGGCGAACTCGTGGGGAATGTGACTCTTTTCACCTTCGAAAATCCCACTTACCTGCGCCAGGTTGGCAAAAATAACCTGGCTGTAACTGCGGAGTCGGGTGACCCTGAGGAGGTTGAAGCCGTAAGACTGGTCCCTGGAGCTCTGGAGATGTCTAATGTCAGTGTTGTGGAGGAGATGGTGCGCATGATTGAAGCTCAGCGTGCTTATGAGGGTGCCTCCAAAGCTCTGATGGCGCATGACGAGTTGACGGGAAAGCTCGTAACCGCCTACGGCAGAGGGTAGGGGCACTAAATAAAACCGGGCCGTAGCTTTGAGGATTTCTTTCCATGACAGCAGGAGATCTTTCATGAGCCTGCTTGCTCTTATCTGAGGCAGTTGTTTGAGGAGGAAATGCAAACATGTTGAGATCGCTTTGGTCCAGCGCAACGGGGATGGTCGCCCAACAGACGAACCTGGACGTTGTCTCTCATAATCTAGCCAACGTTAACACGGTAGGCTATAAAAAGAGAAGGGCGGATTTTGAAGACCTGCTCTACCAGATTTACCGAGAGCCGGGGACGCCTGTGGAGCCGAACTCCACGATCCCTACAGGTGTGCAGGTGGGCTTGGGGACGAGAGTTGTTGCTACACCCAGTTTTATGCGCGAAGGGAACTTTGAGATTACGGAAAATCCCTTGGACTGGGCGATTGCCGGGGAGGATGGGTATTTTCAGGTGACTCAGACCGATGGCACCATTGCCTATACGCGCGCTGGCGCCTGGCAGATCGATGGGGAAGGGCAGATCGTTAATCATGACGGTCTGCTCCTTGAGCCGGCCATTGTCATTCCGGAAAACGCCGTTGACATCATTCTGAGCCCCAATGGGCAGCTGTCAGTGCGCCTGGCGGGGGAGACGGAGCTCCAGGAGGTGGGGCAACTGGAGCTGGCCCGCTTCATAAACCCGGCAGGACTTTATGCCCTTGGTAATAAGCTGTTTATGGAGACGGAGGCTAGCGGTCCTCCTATCCTTGCGGAGCCGGGCGTCGACGGCATCCCGACAGTGAGACAGGGGATTCTTGAGATGTCCAACGTGCAGGTCGTCGAGGAGATGGTCGAGATGATCATCGCGCAGAGGGCCTATGAGGCAAACTCCAAAGGGATTCAGACGGCTGACGATTTCTTAAGAATAGCTAACGGGCTGAAGCGTTAACTTACGATGTTTTGCCGGCTTTGGCGGAGCTTTCTCCGCCTTTTTTTTATAGTTCTCTCCTGCCTGCTCCTCCCTCTTTTTCCCCTTTCTCTTGAGGCCGCGCAGCGCGTCCGTATCTCCATCCCCTCGGTCGTCTCTATTGAGGGAGAGACCTGTTTGCTGGCTGACATTGCGGATATCTCCGGGCCGCGCTCTGTCCGGGAGACCCTGGGAGCGCTTCTCATAGCTTCTGAACAGGGCAGAATTGAGCGCAAGGCCGTGATTCAGGCTTTGAATGTCAGTGGACTAGAGAACGTGAGCATTGAGCTACGGATGCCTCCTGAGGTTATGCTGGTGAGTTCCTCCATTGAGGCTTCGAGGGCTGCTGAAAAGCCAAAAGGCGTGGACAATGCGGATGAAGCGCGGCTGCTTTCTATGATAAAATCTCTCTCGACATGGGATGGCGAGGTTGAAGCTGAGATAGCCGGCTCTCTGCCTGAAGGGCGTCTTATAGCTCCTGCCTCAATTGTGCCTGGCACGTCGGCTGTGACGCTGCGCTTTAGGGACAATGAGGGCCGGGAACGCACAATTGGGGTGCGTTTGACCTGGTATCAGAAAGTTCTGGTGGCGGCTCAGCCACTGGCGAAGGACCAGCCCTTGCAGGATTCGGATTTTTTCGTCCGCTCCCAGAGGATTTTACAGCCGGATGTCTATGCTTCGGAACTCTCACAGGTCGTTGGGCGTTCTTTGAGGAAAAATCTGAAGCAGGGGCAGCTTGTGCCCCTAAATCTGCTCTCCTCTGTTCCTGCGGTCAAGGTGGGCAAGGCGGTCCGCATCGTTGCGCGAGGGCGAGGGGTATCCGTGTCCGCCCAAGGCGTTTTGATGACGTCCGGAGCGGTCGGGGATGAGGTGAAGGTGCGGCGGCTTGACAATAAGGCTGTTTTAACAGCTGTCGTTCGAGATGAGAATACGGTGGAGGTGAGGATCCCATGAATCCGTCGCGCGGCTGGGTGACGAAGGTGGTCCTGGGATTGATGATGTGTTTTATGTGGGTGCTTTTTTGGGCCCCCGGGAGGGCGGAGGCCGCTTCTCTTTGGGATGACAGGACCAACTGGATCGCGGACGTTCGCCCTTCGCGGGTGGGGGATATTGTCACGGTTCTGGTCAATGAGAGTTCAAACGCCAAGGACGAGGCGACAATGGACCTCTCAAAGTCCTCCAATGCTAATGTGAGTGATGGTTTGGGGATATTGAAGTTTATCCGAGCCCTGGGGTTGACCTCTCAGGCGGACAGCAAGGGGGATAGTTCCGTGGAGCGAAAGCACTCCACTCGTACGACATTGGCCTGCCTGGTCACGGATATCCTGCCTAACGGCAACCTGGTTATCGAGGGAACCCGTGACGTGCAAACCAGCAGTGAGACCCTTCAGTTTCAGCTGATAGGGGTTATACGGCCTCAGGACGTCAACGGCAACAACCAGATAGCCAGCGAGCTCATAGCTAATGCGGAATTGGCGGTGAAGGGCAAGGGCTCGATCAGCCGAACCCAGAAGCCTGGTATTATCACACAGATCCTTCACGCGATCTTTTAGAAGATGAAAATGATGAAGAGAACATTTATTCTAAGCCTTTTGATCCTGACAGGATTCCTGAGCGGGTTTCAGCCTGCCTCGGCGGCGACGGTGGACCTGCGAGACATGGATTTTACCCGTGTTCATCCGAAGGTGCGCATCAAAGACATCGTCGAGCTTGAGGGGGCTCGAGGTAACCAGCTGACGGGAGTGGGACTGGTGACCGGTCTGGCCGGCACAGGTGATAAATCGCCCATGGCCAACCAGATGCTGCGAAATATGTTGCAGCATTTTGGTGTCACTGCGGATGAAAAAGCGACCAAGAGTAAAAATGTGGCAGTAGTCTCCCTGACGGCGACGCTTCCTCCCTACACGAGACCGGGGCAGACGATTGATGTCAGCGTCAACGCCCTTGGAGATGCCAAGAGCCTCCAGGGGGGGACGCTGCTTCAGGCCCCTCTCAAGGGGGCGGACGGGGTTATTTATGCGGTCGCCCAGGGCCCTGTTTTAGTAGGAGGCTACTCAGTGGGAGGGGCCGCGGCCTCCAGAAGCAAGAATATCCCGACGTCGGGGCTTTTGCCCGGCGGAGCGCTGGTGGAGAGGGAGGTCCCGACCGATTACACGATAGGCGGCCAGCTGGCGCTTTTGCTGCGGGACCCTGATTTCACAACAGCTCAGCGCATAGCGGATGCTATCAACCGTCAATATGGAGCTATTGCTTACCCCTCGGACGCAGGACGGGTGATTGTGGCGTTGCCCGGGCAATACGTTGCGGCTCCCACGACCTTCCTGGCCAATGTGGAGAAGCTGGAGCTTGAGCCGGACTCTGTAGCTCGCGTTGCCGTCAACGAGCGGACCGGGACGGTAGTGATGGGTGGGGACGTGAAGATCAGCTCTGTCGCTGTCGCACACGGAGGGTTGACGGTATCCGTTCAGGAGGACCCCAATGTGGTGCAGCCGGAACCCTTCTCCGGCGGGACCACTGCGGTGGAGCGCCGCACGGACATCACGGTTAATGAGGATGGGACCAGCATGATCGCCATGCCTGCGACAACAACGGTGCGAGAGCTTGTCCGGGTTATGAATGCCATCGGTGCGCCACCGCGCGATATCATTGAGATACTCCAGGCGATAGCTAAGGCCGGAGCCCTTCACGGTGAGCTGGTCAACATGTAGAGGTGGGGCCCTTTAGAGGGTCCTCAGGAGGAAGAAGATGAACAGGATTCAAAAATACAACTTTCGTATCCAGACGACAGAGGTCCCTCCAGAGCTACACAAGACCGAAGAGGCCCAGCAACTCAAAGAAGCGTGTCAGCAGTTTGAGTCTATTTTATGGGCCCAGATATGGAAAAAAATGAGGGACAGTGCGCGCAAAATCGGAGGAACTGAGCATAGACGCCCCTGGAAGCAGATGGAAGACCTTTCCCTTGAGATGGCCAGTGACAGCTTAGCTGCCTCCGGAGGGGTCGGGCTTTGGAAGCTCCTCTACGATCAAGTGGCCGTGGGGTTGGCGACAGAGCAGTCGTCCGCTAAGCTCAAACAGTCCTGGTCCGAAAAAAATGAGATGGCTAAGGTAGAGGGGGAGAATCCTCCAAAAATGAGGCGCGATGATGTCGCCCGCTCCTGAACATGAAAACGGCGCAACCCCTCGCTCGCTTTGGTGGAGCGAGGGGTTGCGTTTTTCCTGTATCGAATGCGGACGATGCTGCCGGGGTGAACCTGGCGCCATCTTCTTCACGATGGAGGAAGGACGTCGTGTCCGGGAGTTCCTGAAGCTTGAGGAGCCCGAGTTCACGCGCCGTTTTGTGACCTCCCGCTGGGAGAAGCCCAGCTTCAAAGAGAGGCACAATGGGGATTGCATCTTTTATCGGACGGAGGACGCGCGATGTTCCATCTACCCGGTGCGTCCAGCGCAATGCTCCCTTTTTCCCTTTTGGCCGTCTCTGCTTTCCTCGCGTGTTCTTTGGAGTCTCCATGCCCTCCGATGCCCGGGGATGAACGCGGGACGTTTTTTCGAGGCAGAGGAGATCCAAGAGCTTTTGAGCCAATGTCCGTTTGATGACCTCTGATGCAAATGCAAAAGCGCAAAAGAAAGCCCTCCAAAGGATTTGCCTTCAGGAGGGCTTTCTTTTGCGCTTTATGGTGACTGACCTAAATTCGGGCAACTCCGGTCTTCCGTGCGGCTTCAGCCACAGCTTCAGCTACGGCTGGAACGACGCGGGGATCGAAAGAGTCCACGATGACGTTCTCGGCATGGAGCTCTTCGTCCGGGATCAGCCTTGCCAGAGCGTGAGCCGCAGCCAGCTTCATGGCGTCGTTGATGCAGCTGGCCCGAACGTCAAGTGCGCCGCGGAAGATGCCGGGAAAACCCAAGCAGTTGTTTACCTGGTTAGGAAAGTCGCTGCGTCCTGTTCCGACCACGGCGGCACCGGCGGCCTTGGCTTCGTCAGGGAATATCTCCGGGGTGGGGTTTGCCATGGCAAAGACGACTGCTCCCGGGGCCATGCGCCTGACGTCCTCCTGCTTGAGGGTCCCTGCTGTGGAGGCTCCCAGGAAGACGTCCGCTCCGCCAAGCACGTCAGAGAGCAGGCCCTTTTCCTGCTGGGGGTTGGTCGAAGCGGCCAGTTTGGCTTTGGCCGGGGGGAGCTCCATATCCCTTGAAAGGGCGCCCTTGCTGTCGCAAGCTATGATTTGGGTTGCTCCTGCCATGTTCAGGATGGAACAGATAGCTGTGCCGGCCGCTCCTGCTCCGTTGACGACGATCTTGACGTCATTCAGGCTCTTTTCCACCACCTTCAGAGAGTTCAGGAGACCTGCCAGCAGGATGGCGGCGGTGCCGTGCTGATCGTCATGAAAGACGGGGATGCCGCAGATTTCCTTCAGACGTTCTTCTATTTCAAAGCAACGCGGAGCCGATATGTCCTCCAGGTTGATCCCGCCCAGGCCGGGAGTGATCGCTGCGACGATGCGCACGATCTCATCGGGATCCTGGGTTCTCAGGCAGAGAGGGAAGGCGTCAATGTCGGCAAAGCTCTTGAAGAGGACGCATTTTCCTTCCATGACAGGCATAGCGGCCTCAGGGCCGATGTCTCCCAGGCCCAGCACGGCGCTTCCGTCGGAGATGACGGCGACGGTGTTGCCCTTGGCTGTGTAGTCGTAAACGCTCTCTGGATGGGCATGGATCTGGCGGCAGGGTTCGGCGACCCCAGGGGTGTAAGCCAGAGCCAGGTCAGCCATGGAGCGGACGGGCATCTTGGAGCACATGGCGACCTTCCCTTTCGTCTCGCGGTGCAGCTCCAAAGAGCGCTGATATACGTCTTTTTTTTCATGCATCAGACACGGGTCTCCTCTCAGATAGGCGATGTTTTTGTTAAGTTTTGATGTCCTCCCTTGGAGCGAGCCGGGGAGCGGGAACGATGTTCCATAACGCTCGGAAAAACCGCTTCTCAGGCGTCGCCCTCCGGACTCTCCTCCCATTCCGACTGCCCGACGACCTCTCCGAAAAACTCTCCCTTGCGGCAGAGGCTCTTCATGTCGCACCAGCGGCAGGAGCTCGCAATCCTACAGGAGGGAAAGACACCCTTTTTCAGGAGCCTGGCTGCACAGAGGGCTGCGTGCTCAGCTTCCTCCAGCCGCTCGTCCATGGAGGTCGTGGCTGTCCCCTCCGTGACGTAACAGGAGTTAAGAGGGGGTGTAAAGGTTCCGGACACGAGGCCATCCCTGTGCCCCAGGATGCCGACGCCTGCCAGAGTGACATCAGGCTTCAGCCGAGAGAACAGGAGGGCATAAAACGACAGCTGAAGACCGAACTTCAGCTTTTCGAGCTCCTTTGGGTTGCCGTTCTCGGGCAAAAGCCAGGGGCGTTGAGAGAGCTCCTTCAATTCCTGATCGTAAGAGTTGTTTTTTCCGCCTCTGCCCCCCTTGTAGTCGATGATGACGGCATGAAGGCCTCCATCCGGGGCCTGTAGGATGTCCACCCGATCGCAACGTCCCCGGAAAGTCACCCCATGGAGGTCCAGACTCATGACTGCCTCATCCTCCCGGAGAACACGTTGATGCCGGTAGCCAACCTCATTCAAAGCGTTCAAAGTCTGCTCTTGCGAGGCACCGGCTCGGTAAAGCTGGTACTCAAGCGTGCTCAGGCGATGCTGGAATCTCGGGTCCAGGATGAGATGGTCGAACGCGTCGTAAGGGGGTTGTGCCGTGAAGAGTTTTTGCCATTCCTTTTCAACCAGGTTGGAGAACTTGTCCATTCCCCTCCAGGCGCCCCAGACCTGCTCCCAGAATTTGTGCAGCAGGTTGCCCCGCTCCGCCTCGGAAAAAATTTCAAGCGAACGCTCCCGAAGGCAGGCTTTTTTCTGGAGCCACCATCGCATGGGGCAGTCCAACAGGGTCTCCAGGTCGCTGATGGAGATAGAGAGGCTTTGTGTTTCAAAGGCCTCTGAGCGCGGGGATCTCAGAACAGGGCGTCTCCTTTGAGTTTGAACGGACGGGGAGGCCTCGATGTCAGGGAAAAAAACGTCGGAGCCCGGCAGGAGTCCGTCTCCATCCTGGGGAATCTCCCGGAGTCTCCAGGACTTCCTTTCCTTCAGGAAAGAAGAGAGGAAGAGGGGGTCTGAGAGGGGACGCTCTTTGGTGTCATGCTCGGCACGCGTCAGGAGTGTCCATCTGTCTCCGGTTTGCAGAAGGCGGCGAAAAAGAGCCTCCCTCTGGACGCGTTTGTCCTGTAAAGAGGGAAGCCATGCTGAGGCCTGAGAGAGCCGTTCTCGCACAATTTCGTCAATGAGGGGGGAGTCGGAGACCTTCCCAGACCATCGGGTCTGAGTGACGTCGGCCATGATCCAGATGGGCCAAGAGGCCAGGACTGGAGGAGGGGCTGAACAGAGGGTCACGGCTCCGGTGAGGGGAGGGTCTGGCCGGATACGAGTCTCTTGACTCCAGCTCTTCAAGAAGTTCAGGGCCTCTCTGCCCCGCAGGAGTTCCTGCCCCACCGGACCGATGTCGGGCAGGAGTTCGCGCAGAGCTAAGGCCTTGTTCTCCGTTGCAGCGATGGAGGATGTGGTTTCCCTCAAGGCCTCGTCCAGCTCAGGGTTTTGGTGGATAGGAAGCTGGAGCATGGCGTCAACCCAGAGCCCCTTCTCTGTCAGGAAACGGTGAAGCGCTTCCATCAAGTGGCCGGGCGTGGCGCCGGAATTAAGGAAGCTGCAGAACCTGTTTACAGCTCGGAGAGCTGCTCCTGCCCGGGCAAAAGCCTTTGAATGGTTTGAGTCCCCGAATTTTTTCCCCTCTGCAAGGTATTTCTTCCAGACAGCAAATCCGGCGGGGCCCGCCTTCAGGGCGGAGTCGACTGGGAAGTCGGGACCGGCAAAACAGGGATACGAGAGAAAAAGGGCGGTCTCATAAGAGCCGAATCCCTGTTCCCATAGCGTCCAGGCTGAGACGAAAAGTCGGCCCGGCAGGGTTTCGTCCAGGTTGACGCCCCTCTCGGCTGTGTGGGGGATGTTGTAACGAGAGAGAAATTCCTTCAGGAGCGAGAGCGCTCCGGGGGAGGTCAGGATGCCGACCTCCCCGAAGTCCTCCAGAGGTTCGCCTGTAGCTTGAAAAAGCCGCCCTTCTCCGGAGTGCCAGAGTGCCAGCTCTCGGGCCAGAAACTCCAGTTCCGTCGCCTGTTCTGAGGAGCGAAGTGCGAGGAGTTCTCCTCCCTTGTCCTCGGGCCTGCACTCCCAAGTCAGCCCTTCCAGCTGACGTGCCGCGTCCTGCAAGGCGGGGAGGGATGCCTCGGGCTTGAATACCTTAATCTCCCGACAACGTCCTTCCAGGGCACGGATGAGCTCGACCTGGGAGTGAGTGAAGGACATGAAGCCCGTGAAGATCAGGGTTGTGTCCTGAAACTCCTCCTGAGAGACGGAAGCGAGCAGGCGGCAGATGATCCAGGGGAGTTGCGAACTGTCCATAAGAGAATGATCGCTCAGGTATTTGAGATATCGACGGAAGAGAAGGGGGAGCACATGGTCCGTGGGGCTTGCGTTCTCCTCCGGTAGCCCGGACTCCATCTGTTCAGGCAGGATGCCCTCGTTGAGCAGTTCACGGATGTCCGTTGAGAGGATGTCCAAAAAGCCGGGCCGAGCCAGGCCGGGCCAGAGCCTGACGAGCTCTTCTTTTTCCAGGAGGAGTTCTCTTACGAGATGTGAGAGGATCAGACGGTTATCGTGGGGGTCTATCTGACGCAGAGCGGGCGCTTTGGTAGCGGAGCAGACAGTGCTGTACAGGTCCTCCCAGTTCCAAAAGACGGAGAGGGAAGCGGAATCAAGGCCGAAGTTATCCTGGCGCGCTCGTTTTTTCCACCATGCCCTGTCCCGGCGAGAGGGGAGCAGGAAACGAACCCCTGGGCCGGAGCTCTCTGCAATCAGCGAGTCAAGCTCATTGACCTTGTAATAGGCGAAAATATTCATCAGAGGGCTCTCCAAAAGTAAAGATAAAAGAGGCAAAAGGAGAGGTGCAGGAGAGCGGCAAGAATCATGATAACGCCGAAGACGGGCTTTGTGGTTTTATGGCGAAAGAGGGTACGCCCTGCCCAGGCTCCGGGAAAGCCTCCCAGAAGAGCCAGGGCGTGTAAGACGGCCTCCGGTATTCGTCCTCCGCTCCTGGAGCTCTGGAATTTGTCATAGCCATAGAACGAAAAGGCGACAAGGGAGAGGCTCAAAAGGGTGAGAGGGTAGGGGAAACGAAGCAAGATGCCCCCTGACAGGAGGGAAAGAAGGGTGCCTGTTGTCAGGGAAATGACCACAGTCAGGAGCATGTAAAATCTTCTCGGTTTTTGGGGGCATCGCCTGAGTGGTGTCCGCATGAGGGCCTCTTTCCTTTGAGAGAGTAAGGTTTTGGGCTGTCAAAGGCCCTTATTCTTCCAGAAAAACCATAAGCCAAGCGCGCTCAGCGCCAGAGCCAGGGCAAAGCCGACGCTTGCCCCGTAGAGGGCGAACAGGGCTCCCTCTTCGCTCCAGGGCAGAAAAAAACCGTTGATGCCCAAGAGTACCCCTGTCAGAGCAAAGGAGAGGGCAGTCATCCGCACCCCTCGCCTTCTGCGCTCCTTTGGGCTCTTGGGCGGCTTCATGGTTTTATGCCGTCCTTGCCTGAAGCTTGGGTAGAGTGTTGGAGGCCTGAGGCATCAACCAGGTCTTCAGACGGTTTCCGTGGCGGGCGTGGATTTTTTTCATGGCCTCCTCCACCGTGGGAGAGGACGTGATGCCGGTCCCTTCCAGCAGGGCGGGATCCATCCGGGTCACAATGTGGAAGTCATACTGTTCTGCTACCTCCGCCGTGCAGAAGCCGACATGTTTGGCTATCGTGAACTCACGCCTCAGCTCGGCCTCGCGCTTCGCGTTGGTGGGATAGTCCAGCAGCATCCTCTGGACCTCCTGATTGCCGTATCCCTCGGGACAGGCCGCAATGAGCAGCATGGCTCCGCCGGGTCTTAAGGCCTCACGCCCGTTGAAGATGGCCTTGGTGGACTGATAGAAATTGATGTCCTTGGGGAATCCGCAGGCGGAGGCGATCACAAGGTCTGCCTGGCGGTCGATGGGGATGGCCTCCACGCTGTCCACGATGTCCATCCCCTTCTGATAGGCCTGCTGCCAGTCACCTGCCACGGCCCAGCCTATCCGGCCCTCCGCGTTCATGATGACGTTGAACAGAAACGAAGGGGCGAGCTTTGCCACGGCTTCGACCATGTCGAGGTGGATGAGGTTTTTTTCTATCGTGCCACTGCTGCAGTCCATGTTGCGTCCTTCGCCGGGGATGGGGCTGAGGGCCAGGGAATGGTTTTTCATGACGGTATCATAGGAGGCTATTCCGGGCAAAATTCCCTTTTTGCCGCCTCCCCACCCAGCCATGAAATGGTAGACGATACCCCCGGTGACGACAATATGATCGCTGTCTGTGGCGCGCTTGTTGAATTTGATGGGGGTCCCTCGGCTGGTGACGCCAAAGTCCGTCATTGCGTCGGTTTTGCTCTGATGATCATAAATCTTGTGGCGGGAGTAGAGTTTTTCACCCAAAAGAGCCTTGTGTTCTTCAGGAGATTGGTTTCTGTGGGTTCCTGTCCCGGATAGGAAGAAAATATCGCTTTCAAGGACTCCGGCGCCGAGGAGCTCCTCGACGATGATCTCAAGATACAGGCTTGGGTGCTGCCAGAGGCGCGTCACGTCGCAGGTGACAATACATATCCTCTCGCCCGGTTTGACGATATCTCTCAGACGCGGGGTCCCGATGGGGTTTTCCAGTGCGCTGCGCACAGCTTCCTCTTCTGTTTTCGCGCAGGGGACCTCACGACTTCTCAAAATGCCCAGGAGGTCCTCGCCCGGGACCTCGACGGACAGCTCCCCCTGATCAAATTTCATCTCATATCGGCTCATTTTTTACTCCTGCTTCTCCGTAGGTTTCGATTAAGCTTGACAAAAAGCGGCTCCTTAAAAGGGAGCCGCTTTTGTTTTTCGGTGCTCGGAAGACCTTTTACGTCAGACGGGCACGGCTTTCTGCTCCCGTCTCTTCCACGAGGAGCGGTTCAAGAATTTGGACCTTTCAGCGTTCTCAATGGCCATCCTGGCCAGAAGCTCCGAATGGTCCTCCCGGCGCTTGCGGTTGCGCTGCTCAATTGCTTTTTGTCGGAAGCGCACTTTTGCAAGTTCTTGGGACTTCTTCACCATCTCGTTATGGCGGTCCATCATGCGGAACGAGGCACGCGTGACGTTGGCCTGAGCTGTTTCCACCTTATCAAGGGCATCCCTCTTCTCAGCCTCGGTCAGCTGAGCGCCCTGAGTCAGGGCCTTTTGCAGAGAGGAGGCAGCCGCTGCAAAAAGCTCCTCTCTGCCTGAGAGACGGACACCACCAAAGGTAACCATCGGATAATCCCTCCTTACTTAGTAGCGATTGACGCAACTTGAAGCTCTCAGGAAGCGCCGAGAATTTTCATTTCTCATTATCAAGCGCCTTCGAGCCCCTATATTATACATCATGAAGTTCTTTATGGGAGGATTCAAATGAAGCTGTTATAATTGAGACATTGAGGAGCGGCCTGTTGGGAAATGCTGCAGGAAAAGGTCCCTGATTTCAAACCGCTCTCATACCATTCGTCTGAAGGAGTAAGGGAATGTTGACTTTGCCTGGAAAAAAACGTTGCAATTCCTTGACGCTCTGGCTCATGGTGTTTTTGCTCTCCTTGTCCTGCGCGGGAGCCGGCAGTGCGCAGCCTGTGATGGCTGCTTACCAAAGGGCTTATGCCATGAATTTTGAGGTGTGGATGCCGGCGGGGCTCCCCCCCGGGTGGTACGCCACTTTCGACGGTTTCTCGGTCGCTCAGGTGGCTCCCGATCGCTGGGTGTACGGCCGTGCAGATCGCTTTGGAGGGCTGGTGCCGACCACGGTTCTTGTGGGGTCTGTGGTCCCGACGGACGTCCTCGGGCTGGCTCGGGTAACTGCTCCTTTCGGCAGCGAGATGCTTCTCTTTGAGATGCCAAAGTTCCTCAAGGTCCTTGACTACCGGTGTGACAATATGGCGGTTCTGGACGATCCCCTGGTCCGCACGCCTGTGGCCTGGCGTTCGGGCAGGCCGGAGCTGAGGGTCTGGGTCGCGGATCGATGGATGAAGGTAGTCCCCTCTGCGGGGCAGAGGACCTCAGAGGCGCTTGCCCGGCGTCTTCCTTACATTGCCCGTGTCTTGCGTGAAAAAGGCTTTTTTTGGCACGCCGCCATGGACTTGGACCTGGCGGACCTGGTGCGTTCTATGGGCCTCTTCTGGCAGGGGAAGCTTTCTTTTGCTTCCTTGCCCGGCTTCCGGGACGGACATGACGATAGGCAGCCAAGAACAACTGCTGACAAGCTGGACTCGGGCTCTGGTGCGCCCTCGCCCTCGCCCTCGCCCTCGCCATCCCCATCTCCAGGCTCGGAATGGGATACCGGAGGGAGCGGCGGGGGCTCTTTGCCCTCGAACGGCGGCGGTTGGGACACTCAGAGTCGGTAGAAGAGCCGGAGAAGGGGTTTGGACGTATGAGAGAGATAGACTACGATGAGCTATTGGAATATGTTTATGAATCGGATAACCTGCAGGAGGTGAAGGAGCTTCTGGATCAGATTCTGGAGGTGGAACCGGATGAGCCCCAAGCCCTTTTGCTGCTGGCGGACCTCACAGAGGATGACGAAGAGAGGCTTGATATCCTTGAGCGGGCGATGAACAGCGCGCGCTCGTATCTGGACGAGGAGGGTGTCCAGGAGAGCGATTTTATGGAGGACGAGCTGGGCCTGATCTACCTGGCCCTGATGCAGAGGATGGCCTTTACTCTCTTTGCCCTGGAGGAGGACGAGCGCGCCTTCAAGCTTGCCGAAAAACTTATTTGCTACGACCTGGATGACCATGGGTCAGGGAGAAGCCTTTACTATCGCATCCTCCTGGAACGCAAGGACTGGGCGCGCGTCCTGGAGGAGACGATGCAGGACCCGGATCGCAAACTGGCTTGGGCCTACTCACGATTGGCAGCTGCCTTCATGACATCCAGGGATGGCGGAGAACTTGATGAGGCAACCCTGAGCAAATTCCTCTGGGAGGCTGTCTCTCTGGCCCCTAACGCTCCTTTTTATATGCTGGGGTATTTCCCTGAGCCCGAGTTTGAGCCTGAGCCCTTCTCCGATGCTCTCAACGATGTAGAAGAATGGGAGGAGGAGGTCTTTCATTTCAGTATTCTTTATGAGGGCGTCTGGTCTCTCTCAAGAGAGCTATTGAATTGGTTTTCCCAAAAGGTCATCCTCTTCGGCCTGCTCACGGAGCGTTTTGGGGAGGAGAGTTCGGATATGCGGGAAATTTTGGATTCTCTTGGCGGCACGACCGAGTATGAGGAGGTTTTGGGATCCCTCGGAGAAGCCTTGGACGACGAGGCAGTTTTGAGAGTTCTGCTCTCCCGGGCTTGAGGGAACCATCCAGCTTTCCCGGGAAAACCCTTTGCTTTTTCCAGGCAAGATGGCATTACTCATCGGTAACGATGAAGGGTCTGAGAATAAATAAAAAAGAAGGAGTGGTAGTTTCATGACGGTACCCAGTGATATTGCTATTGCCCAGGCAGCAAAGATGGAACCGATTGTTGACATAGCCAAAAAATTGGGAGTCAGTGAAGATGAGCTGGATCTTTATGGCAAGTATAAGGCCAAGATCCACTCAAGCGTCCTCAAGAAATTGAAGGACAAGCCGGATGGGAAGCTTATTCTGGTGACAGCTATCACTCCCACTCCGGCCGGCGAGGGCAAGACGACCGTCAGCGTAGGACTTTCTCAGGGCTTGGCGAAGATAGGCAAAAAAGTCTGCGTGGCCCTGCGAGAACCCTCCTTGGGTCCCAGCTTTGGAGTCAAGGGCGGAGCGGCCGGAGGCGGCTACGCTCAGGTTGTCCCCATGGAGGACATCAACCTGCATTTCACAGGAGACCTGCACGCCATCACTACGGCTCATAACCTCTGCGCTGCAATGCTGGACAACCACATCCAGCAGGGCAACGAGCTGAACATCGACCCACGCCGCGTTGTCTTCCGCCGTGCGATGGACCTGAACGAGCGAGCGTTGCGCAAGATCATCATCGGCCTTGGCGGCCGGACGGAGGGTGTGCCTCGCGAGGCCGGCTTTGACATCACGGTGGCCTCTGAGGTCATGGCTATCCTGTGTCTGTCCATGGACCTTATGGACCTTAAAGCGCGCCTTTCCAGGATGGTGCTGGCCTACACTTATGAGGGTAAACCCGTGACGGCTGCGGATATCGGCGCAGCGGGCTCCATGGCCGTCCTGCTGAAGGACGCCATTAACCCCAACCTGGTGCAGACGCTTGGGGGTGTTCCTGCCTTTATCCATGGCGGTCCCTTTGCCAACATCGCTCACGGTTGCAACAGCGTTCAAGCGACGCGTCTTGGGCTGAAGCTGGCTGACTATCTGGTAACGGAGGCCGGATTCGGTGCGGACTTGGGCGCTGAGAAGTTCCTGAACATCAAATGCCGCATGGCGGGCTTGAAGCCGGCCGCGGTCGTGGTCGTAGCCACGGTGCGTGCCCTCAAGATGCACGGCGGAAAGAAGAAGACGGAGCTCACGGGTGAGGACCTCAAGGCGCTTGAGGCCGGGATGCCCAACCTTCAGAAGCACATTGAGAACGTGCAGAAGTTTGGGCTTCCCGTCGTCGTGGCCATCAACCGCTTCCCTCTGGATACGGAGGCCGAGCTCAAGCTGGTGGAGAAAAAGTGTCAGGAGATAGGCGCTTCCTTTGCGCTTGCAGAGGTCTGGGCGAAGGGCGGGGACGGCGGAACGGAGCTGGCTCAGAAGGTCGTCGAGGCCTGTGAGAAACCCTCCAACTTCAAGCCCATCTATGATGCCAAACTTTCTCCCAAGGAGAAGATGAACATCATTGCCCGCGAGATTTATGGGGCGGATGGCGTGGACTTCACTCCTCAGGCCGAGAAAGACCTGGAGCTGATCCACGATCTGGGCAAAGACGACCTGCTCATCTGCATGGCCAAGACCCAGTACTCCCTCTCCGACGATGCTACGAAGGTAGGACGGCCCGAGGGTTTCCGGATCACTGTCCGAGAGGTTCGCCTCTCTGCGGGAGCTGGATTTTTGGTGGCCGTGACAGGCGCCATCATGACCATGCCTGGACTGCCCAAGAAACCGGCGGCTCTCTCCATCGACGTTGACGAGGACGGCAAGATAACCGGGCTATTCTAAGGGAACGCCGGGAATGCCGAGCGGCTTCAGTGCTTTCCGGAGGAGGTTCAAAGCTCTCTTTGAGCATGCCCGGGAGCGTCAGGTCTGAGCCTGAATGAGGATGTTGTTTATGCATTGTAAAGCCCCCTTCCGGACGGAAGGGGGCTTTTTTCAGGAGGTGCTCTTAAAATCTCAGCGGCGGGGCTCAGAGCCAGGTGACCTCGATTTCTTTCCTCGGAGGCAGACGTTTGCTGAGTCCGTAGAGCGGATAGCCTAACATCTGAGCGCCGACGACCTGCTCGCTCTCCTTCAGTCCAAGAGCGTTACAGAGGGTTCGGGAGGCGCGGCAGGCCAGAGTGAAGAAACCGGCCCAGCAGCACCCCAAACCCAGAGCGTGGGCCGCCAGCTCCAGATAGGTGAGAGCAACGACCCCGTCCTCAGTGGTGAAGTTGCCGCCTGTGGGAGCTATCGCGATGGCCAGATGTGGTGCGCCTCGAAAGATGATAGGGATCCCGGCCTCAAAGACTTTGACGATGCCCTTCAGGGTTGCAGCCTGTTTTGGGCTCACGCCCAGCGGAGGGTTTTCTGAGAGCTCTTTGAAAGATTCGATCACCTGGCGTTCCAGCTCAGCGACCTTTTCCGAGCTCTCCAGGACCAGCCAGCGGATGCTCTGAAGGTTTTGAGCGGTCGGTGCGTAACGAGCCGTCTCCAGAGCCCGCTCCAGAAGCTCTCGCGGGGCAGGCTGGGCCTTGAAGTTTCGGATGCTGCGACGGCTGCGCAGGAGCGTCTCCGCGCTTTGAGGGCTGGGGAACAGGGAGGCATCGATGAGCGGAAGCGGTCCGTCCTGAAAGGCCAGGCTGTTGCAAGCCTCGGGACAGAAGACAACGCATTGGCCGCATCGAATGCAGGAGGTGGTTCTCTCCTCAGGGATGAACGGCAGGCCGTTTGAGTCCGCTTTGATGATTCGCGTGGTGCAGACCTGGCTGCAGAGGCCGCAACGGATGCAGCTTTGTGAGTCAACGGTGTAAAAAGACATAAAATTTCCCCCTCATTCTTTATAATGTCCGTAAGTTATCCGATATCTGTCTGCTCCTTGAGCGACTCCTGAGGCCAGACTCCCTGTTCAATGAGTTGTCGCGTGGCCGTCCCTTCCCAGTCTCGATTACTCTGAGGCGAGGCAGGGCTTGGGTGTAGCACCCGGCTGATCTGGAGCCCTTCACCCATGGCCTCACGGGCCCGTGCCTCGGCAAAGGCACCGATTCCAACGATGTGAGTGGGCTCCAGGGCTTCGATGACGTCTGTCAGATGGCGGTTGCAAAGGGCGTAAAGGGGATGCCGCACCTCTGCCGGAAGTTTGTCGGGCGTCAGGTTGCGCCCGCCCATCGTCCCGTTTTTACGCGGGGAGTCGGCAATGAAGAGCAGGGGGCAGTAGTTGACGACAAAGTGCTTCTCAAAAAAGCTCTTCGGGTTCCCGAAGCGTTTACGAAAAAGGCCCCAGAGCCGCCTGCCGCTCACCTCGGAACGTTTGCAGCCAAGGCCATGAATAGGATATTGCGGATGTTCGAGCTTGGGCCGTCCGATGGGAGCGGAGAGCTGCAGCCAGTCTCTAACGACGTTCACCTCGCCGAAGGGGACTCCCGTCTGGGCCATTCCCCAGGGACCTGGGTTCATCCCCAGAAAAACGACCCGTTTTCGTGTCGCTCCGTAACGCGCGAGGTAAGCGTCAAAGACGCTTCGTGCGTAAATGAGCGGGTTGTAGACGCAGGTTGCGGCTCCTCCGAGCTGGAGGGATTCAAGCCCTCTGTTTAGTTGCTCAACTGCCTCCTGCTGCTGTTTCACTCGGTCCTTCATCGTTCCCGTCCCTTCAAATATTTTCTCTATTATATTATTATGATGTGATATTCCCAGGGGTTGTTAGCGGTAAAACCGGAGGCTTGACATGAATTTTGAACGAAGCGGAAAAGCGGAACGGGAGCGCCTTGAGACGGAAGAAGGCGTTATGGAGGGTTTTGATGACGATGAGCCGGTCGGGGATGGGGAGCTCGTCTATGAGGGGTTCTCCGAGTTCCCGGAGGACGAGGTTTTTTTGGGGGATTGGGAGCAGTCCCTTGAGAAGCTCTCCGGCATAGGGGCCAAACGGTTGGAGGGCAAGCGCTTTGCCTGGGGCCTGGAATGGACTAACTATGAGAGACAGGTCTACGACGTCACACTGATCCCCTTGGAACAGACCTTGCAGAGACAAGGATGGAGCAAGGGGCGTCGGGTGGCCCTCCGTCGTCTTCGTCATGAACCTCAGACTGTCGGATGCATGACGGAACAGGACCTTCGTGCCGCAACTGCGGTGAGGGCTGTGCGGGGATATTATGGGATGGAGTACTCCCTGGACGTATCTCAGGCCCTCTTGGCGCTTGTGGGGCACCCTTTCCTTTTTCGCATGGACGATGGAAGGAGGGTCGATCTGGTTGAGGATGAGCCCAGGCTGGTGGTCTCCTCCGGGCGCAGTGAGTGGCTCTTGTATCTGACAAACGTTCCCTATGGGGAGACGCACCCTCAACTCCTCCTTCGAGAGGACCCTGAGAACGTCTTGAAGCTGACGCATTTTGAGGAGCGGCACCTGCGCATGGCCCGCATCCTGGGCGACTCGGGCCTCAAAGTGCCTTTCTCCGCCCGGGAGAAACTGTTGAAGACGTTGGGGATCCTTTCCTCTTTCGTCACCATCCATTCTGACTTGGCCGGTATTGACTCCGCCCTTGAGATGGTGCTGGCGGACCCGGGCATTTACGTTCGCCTTTACCTCGTGGAAGAGGGGCTGGAAGTGGAGGTGGAGGTCCGTCCTCTCGGAAAAGGGAGCACTGTCTGCAGGCCCGGCCGGGGAGGGGTGAATCTCTTTGGGATCCTGAACGGACGGCGTGTCCAGACGGTCCGCTCCCTGGAGGCAGAGTTGGACGCTTTTTCAGACCTTCAGTCTGCCTGTCCCGCTCTCTCCGAAGGAGAACAGCTGGCCCCTGAGCGATGGAGCTTGCCAGACCCTGCTTTAGCGCTTGAATTCCTTGTGCAGCTTCAGGCGTTGGGCGAGACCGTGAGGGTGGAGTGGGTGCGGGGAGAGCCGTTCTCTGTCCTGTCGCCCGACTTTTCGTCCATGCCCTCTCTTTCCCTTTCGGTGCGCGACGACCGTGACTGGTTTGCCGTGTCCGGATCTCTCAAGGTGAACGAAAAACTTGTCCTTGACATGAAAAGCCTGCTGGAAGGCCTGGATTATGGATATGGGCGCTTTATCTTCCTGCAGGACGGCTCCTTCCTGGCCCTGACGAAAGCTCTGAAAAGGCAGCTGGAGGTCTTAAGGGGGCTCGGGGAGCCCAAAGGGGAAGAGCTGCGCGTCGCTCCTGCCGCAGTCGGGCTCTTGGAGGATGTGGGCGCGGAGTCGTCGAGTTCAGGCTGGCGGGAGAAGGCGCATCTCGTCGCAGAGGCTGCCTCTCTCAGCCCGGAGCTGCCGCCCGGCTTTCGCGGAGAACTGCGCGATTACCAGATGGAGGGCTACCGATGGCTGTGCCGCCTAGCTCATTGGGGCGGCGGCGCGTGCCTGGCTGATGACATGGGGTTGGGCAAAACAGTGCAGGCCCTGGCTTTGCTGGCAGCCCGTTCGTCCGGCCCTTCGCTGGTCGTGGCCCCGACTTCCGTGTGCCAGAACTGGGCCCGCGAGGCCGCGCGTTTCGTCCCATCCCTTAAGGTGCGGGAGCTGGCCTCCGGGGATCGGGAGGAGGCTCTGAGCGGCTTGGGAGTCAGAGATCTGGTCCTCGTCAGCTACGGGCTCCTCCAAAGCGAGAGCCGGCGCTTGAGCGCTATCCCCTGGCACACCATCGTCCTGGACGAGGCTCAGGCCATCAAGAACATGGGAACCAAGCGGTCCGCCGCGGCCATGAAGTTGAAGGGTAACTTCAAGGTTGCGACGACGGGCACTCCGATAGAAAACCGGCTGAGTGAGCTCTGGAACCTCTTCCGCTTCCTGAACCCTCATTATCTGGGCTCGTTTGAAAGTTTTTCGCGGCGTTTCATCACTCCCATTGAGCGCGATAAGAACGAGGCGGCGAGGCAGCTCTTGAAAAGACTGATTCAGCCCTTCATCCTTCGCCGGACCAAGACGCAGGTTCTGGAGGAGCTGCCTCCAAAGACCGAGGTCACCCTGAGGGTCCCGCTGAAGGAGCGGGAGAGGGCCTTTTATGAAGCACTGCGCCGCTCTGTGGTCGAACAGCTGCAGGAGGTGGGGGAAGACGATCGGATGCACATCTTTGCTGCCCTGATGAAGCTGCGCCGCGCCTGCTGCTCCACCTCATTGTTTTCCCCGGAATGTGCCGCCCCATCAGCCAAGATGGAGGCTTTTCAGGACATCCTGACGGAATTGCGTGAGAACGGACACAGGGCTCTGGTATTCAGCCAGTTTGTGGACCATCTTTCCCTGCTCCGGGCCTGGCTGGATGAGGAAAAGATCCCCTATCAATACCTGGACGGCTCCACTCCTGTCCGGGAGCGCCAGAGGCGTGTGGATGCCTTTCAGGGTGGGGAGGGGGATTGCTTTTTGATCAGTCTGAGGGCTGGGGGGACGGGGTTGAATCTGACGGGTGCGGATTTTGTCATCCACATGGACCCGTGGTGGAACCCTGCCGTGGAGGACCAGGCCAGCGACCGGTCGCACCGGATTGGACAGACCCGGCCCGTGACGGTCTACCGGATCGTGGCCAAGGATACGGTGGAGGAGAAGATAGTGGATCTGCACGCCCACAAGCGGGCACTGGCCGAAGGCCTACTGGACGAGACAGGCGGGGCTTTTGACGCCTCGGAGATGCTGCGCCTGATCTTTGAGGAGACCGGGAACGACTCCATGTGAGCTTGTCCGGCACCTAAAAGACAAAAAGCCGCCCCGTTGAGGGGGCGGTCTTTTTATTTGTGGTTGGCGTAAAGCTCACGGATTCCGGCTCTGAAGTAGTTTTTCTTTGGGTTTTTCGGCAACTTCCGGTTGACGCTTATTTTGCTTTTTCAGGCAGCTGCGCTGCTGCCATCGCCTTCATCAGCATCTCTGCGGCCTCTCCGCGCGTGACGGGGTGGCCGTAGCGAAACGCCCGTTCCGTCTTGTAGAGGTCAAGGATACCTTTGGCGGAGAGCAGCTCCACGGCAGGGGCGGAGGGGTGTTCCGAAGGAGTGAAGAAGGAGCTTTTCCTCGGGCGCGGTTGGGGGGCTTTCTCTCTCTTTCCTCTGCCTTTTTTCGCCTTGGAGGGTGCGGCCTCTTCCGGCGCATCAAAGTCGAAGGTCTGGCAGAGCGCTTTGGCAAACACACCGCGGCTGATGAAGCGGTCCGGTTTGGACCCAATAGGGGGGACCTGCCCCAAAGTCGTGCGGGACGCCTCGCGGGCACGCTCCATCATTTGCACCATCTCCGTCTGAGTGATCATCTCGTCTACGCCGAACACCCCTTTGTCGTGTCCTTTGATGATGGCCATGGCCAGGACCGGGTCGTCCAAGTCGCTGATGTTGTAGGAAGGGGCGTGAGGGGGCTCTAGAGGGTCGAGTAAGGAGTACAGATTGACGAGCTGCACGGACTTGTAGTAAGGGTGCTCAGGGGGGACGTCGGAATACTTGCAAAGCGACAGCACCACCCCGGCGTCAAGGAGGACGCTATGGACCCGAACCGGCGGGACGTCTCGAAGGGGAAGCCCGTTCTGGACCGAGAGGGCTGCGAGAGCTCCGGCCGCTTGCCCTACCATCATGCAGATGGGCTGAAGCCGCAGAGCTCCGGCGGTCAGCCGGGACATCGAGAGATTTTTCTCCGCGGCCAAAAGGCCCTCCTTGTCCTTAGGGAGGAGGATGCGCAGCGGGACTTGGAAAGGACCTCGAGGGCGGTTCAGCTGGGACGAGGCGGCCCTTTCGCCGAGCTCCCACTCCATATCTGCGTCGGTGTCCGCTCCGTGGAGGTCGAGGATATAGCCTCCGATTGCGATGGCGTCGGAGAACTCATGATTGGTCTGGCCGTCGCGATAGCTGAGGGAGTTGCGCAGGAGCTCGGCCGAGGTGAGCGTGTGGACTCCCACGACGCGGCGGGATTCGCGCACGTAGGGGATGGGTGGCATCCGGCGCGCTATTTCCAGCCAGTCGGCCGGCAGCCCTTCGGCAACGCTGGGGATCTGGGGATGGTGATATTCGTCATCGGCGACGGACCAGGATTCTCCCAGATCGTTTTGCATGTAATAGATAAAGTGGAGCGTCTTGAGGAAGGCCTCCCGCTCAATCTCTTTCCGCAGGGTGAGGTCCTCAATGTAGGCGGCAGGGAGCCCCCTGTTCCCTTGCCAGCCGTATTTTCCGGGGTAGTCGTTGCCCCAGTTCACGCCGGTTTTGGTGATGTAGGGCCAGTTGGAAGGAGTCCCATCATAGGTCCAAAAGCTGGAGGAGTCCGGAAGGCCCCGATAGGCGTTGTGGCTGACGAAATTGACGGGGAGCTCCACAGGGTAGACGCCCTTGAAGTCCTTCCCGTCCTTCGTCACGTAGCTCTCATAATTTCTCTGAGCGAGCTCATAACCGGGCAGGGGAAGGGAGGGACGCAGGGCGTTCGGGACCCCGTTGGGGTAGCGCTGGAGGATCGCGACCCAGGTGATGTCCTGGATCATGGCTTCGGGGTCGATGAAAGGGGTGACGGAGTTCCCCAGGCGGTAATCGGCTTTTGCAAGGGGAAGGACGTCGCCGTACTCCGTGGCGTCAATAAGGACGTGGCAGGCCACTTTGTGGGAGCCTTCGGCTCCGTGCAGGGTGACGCCCGTGACGGTCTTACCCTCCAGCTTCACCTGCGTGACGGAGGTGGACAGGAGGAGATCCAGCTTGTGAGATGGGGTAGAGCGCGTCTCCTCGATCATCTCATAGAGGACCTTCTGTCCGAGAGAGGGTTCAAAGGCGACGGTACGGGGGTCCCAGTAGCAGGTTCCCATCGACTTGCCCCTGAGATCGTAACGCTCCTTGAGGCGTGAGATGAACTCCAGGTAAATACCGCTGCGAAGACGGCTGAGGTCGTCCATCGTGGAGACCCCTGCCGCGATGGCCTGGCCGCCGATCCAGTCGCTGGGCTCAACGACAAGGACTGAGACCCCAAGCCGGGCAGCCTGGATGGCAGCCGCAATCCCTCCGATGCCGCCTCCGGCGACGACGACATCATAGCTACCGTGAGGAGTTTTAACAGCAGCTTCCAGCAGGCTGGGCTGGGTCAGGCAGAACAGGAGGCAGAGAAGCAAAAGCGAAACAAACAACGGTTGAGAACGAAGTTTCTTCTTCATGGAGATAAAGTTTTAATCCTCCTTTTTGACCTTCTTGACACTTTCGTGATTGTTTTTATTTTTTATTGGGAAGGTTGTGGGGGATAAAAAATGTCAGGGGGCTTCGACGCAGATAACGCGCACCGCGTTGGGGCCGTCTTTTGCAAAGGAAAAACGCAGGTCCCCTGATATCCAGTAGTATTCTGCATGGGCCGGGTCGAAGCGCGGCATGGAGCTGTACCTGGCTGCTCCCTCACGGGTCAGGGCGTCCAGAGTGCGGGCTGTCTCAATAGCCTTTGCAAAGTTACGTGACAGAATGATGCGATAGGCTTTCTCATCCACAAAATAAACCTCTACCCCCATCTCGCCGTGCAGCCAGGAGGTTCGTTTCAGGTTCTTATTTCCTCCGACGAGGTGCTGCTCTGCAGGGGCTCCTAAAATTTCCTCCAGCTCAGATTGAGAGGCTCCGGGGATGAGTTTGGAGCTGAGAGCGAAGAACTCCCCGCTCACCTTGTTGGCGTGGGCGGGAGGACAGAGAAATAGGGTGAGGGCAGCAAGGCTCAAAAAAACTAAGGTGGCTGAGAGGTGAAAATGCATGGGGCTATTATTCATCTTAGGTCAGTGTCTCCGCTCCTTGTTTGAATTCGTTCGACCCCTTAATGATACACCATGAACGCTGCATTTTCCGCTTGGACTAAAGGAAGTGTTGTGTTATTCTAAACAACGTTTGAGAAGGGTTAGAAGAAGATGAATCAGGAGGCGTAAAGATGGAACAGGGACAAGAAAAAGTATATTCCGTTCAGGTTGGCGAACGGGAACTCGTTTTTAAAACGGGGAAAGTAGCAAAGCAGGCCAATGGTGCGGTGTTGGCGTCGCATGGCGAGACAGTTATTTTGGCCACGGCCTGCGTTACGGACACCGCACGTACAGGCATCGATTTTTTCCCACTTCTGGTCGATTTTGAGGAGCGTTATTATTCTGCCGGAAAGATCCCGGGTGGTTTTATCAAGCGGGAGGGACGCCCCTCGGACTCGGCCATCCTGAGCGCTCGTGTTGTGGACCGTTCCATCCGTTCCCTTTTCGATGACGCTATGCGCAACGAAGTACACGTCGTGAACACGGTCATGGCTGTGGATCAGATAAATCCTCCCAGCGTGTTGGCCGTCAATGCATCCTCTGCAGCGCTCTCCATCTCAGGAATTCCCTGGGGCGGACCGGTCGGAGCCGTTCGCATCGGCTTGGTGGATGGCAATCTGGTCGTCAATCCGACGGAAGAGCAGATGCTCCTCTCCGACCTGGAGCTTCTGGTCGCAGCGCACGAAGATGGGGTGACAATGGTGGAGTCCGGTTCCCGCGAGGTCTCTGAGGAGATCCTGGTGGATGCGTTGGAGCTGGCTCAGGCGGAGATCCGAAAGCTGTTGTCCCTCTTCCGAAGGATGAGGGACGAGGTTGGCAAACCTCAGGTTGAAATCGCTTCTCCTGAGCGCCTGCCCGAGATTGACGATTGGATTGTCTCGAATCTGGATCGGGATATCGCGGACGCAGTCCGCATTCATGAGAAGAAACCCCGCTACGAAAAGATAGCCCTGGCCAAGAAGGTGGCCAAAGAGCATTTTGCGGAGACCCTGCCCGGCAGGGAGGACTACATCTCAGCCTTTGTGGACGATCGGGTGAAGAAGATCATGAGGTCTCTCATCGTGGACAAGGGGGTCCGAGTGGACGGGCGTGCGATGAGCGAGCTTCGAGAGATCACCTGCGAGACGGGGGTCCTCCCCAAGGTACACGGCTCCGCGCTCTTTACGCGTGGCGAGACTCAGGCTCTGGCTGTAACGACGCTCGGCATGGTGGGCGAGGACGATCAGGTCCTTGATGGGATCAAGCTTGACGAACCTGCCAAACGCTTCATTTTGCACTACAACTTCCCGCCTTACTCTGTGGGAGAGGTGCGCCCGATGCGCGGCCCAGGGCGGCGTGAGATTGGGCATGGTGCGTTGGCGGAGCGCGCGTTGCGTTGCGTCATACCGAGCGAGGACGAGTTTCCCTACGTGATTCGCGTCGTCTCCGATATCCTGGAGTCCAACGGTTCGAGCTCTCAGGCCAGCATCTGCGGCGGCAGTCTCTCCATGATGAACGCGGGCGTGCCTATCAAGCGCCATGTGGCCGGGGTCGCGATGGGCCTCATCAAAGAGGACGACAAGGTGAGCATCCTGACGGATATCCAGGGCCTTGAAGACCACTATGGCGACATGGACTTTAAGGTGGCCGGCACCCGCAAGGGTGTCACAGCTCTCCAGATGGACAATAAGGCGGGTGGCATCACCCGCGAGATCCTTCAGGCTGCTTTGGGACAGGCGCGAAAGGCCCGTATGGAGATCCTAGATAAGATGGAGGCTGCCATTCCTGCACCGAGCTCTCTTTCCCCCAACGCTCCGCGAATCTTGAAGATGGTCATCGACACGGAAAAGATCCGTGATGTCATCGGGCCGGGCGGCAAGATGATCCGCAGTATCACTCAGAAGACCGGGGTCAAGATCAATGTTGAGGACTCCGGCGACGTCAGCATCGCCGGTCCGACCCAGGAGCAGGTGAACGAGGCTCGAGATGTCATCCGGGCTTTGACAAAGGATCTGGAGGCCGGAGAGGTTTACTGGGGGACCGTGACGCGCCTTATGACCTTTGGTGCTTTTGTGGAGTGCCTGCCTGGCAAGGAAGGGCTCTTGCACCTCAGTGAGGTGAGTACGTATCGCATCCCCAAGGTGGAGGACGTCTTCAAGCCAGGTGACAGAGTGCTGGTCATGGTCAAGGAGATCGATGACATGGGGCGCGTCAACCTCACCCGCCGGCGCATCATTTCTAATGAGGAGAGGATTCGCGAGCTTGGGCTTGCCGATGCCCTGCCCGATGAGCGTGAGCGCGAAAACCTCATCGCAGGACTGGCGGGAAGCGAACCTGCCCGAGTAGAGCGGGGCGACCGAGGTGGTCCGAACCGAGGGAGTTCGGGACGGGGAGGCGACCGGGAACGTTCTGGCCGTGACTCTCGTTCCGGTGGCGGTCGACCGCGCAGGAACTATTAGTCGGGCATGAGGAGAGAGGTCATCACCGTCACAGTGGCGCGCAGCGGCAGGACTGAGGACCTGCCCCTTCCTTCTTACGCCACCTCCGGCTCGGTTGGCATGGATCTCCGGGCTTCAGCTGCTCTCGCCATCCCCCCTGGCGGGAGGGCTCTCGTTCCAACGGGCCTGAAGCTCTCCATCCCGGAGGGCTATGAGGCGCAGATACGCGGCCGAAGCGGCTTGGCCCTGAAGCATGGGATCATGGTCCCCAACGCCCCTGGGACCATCGACTCGGACTACCGTGGCGAGGTGGGAGTCATCCTGGCGAACATCGGAACGGAGCCCTTCCGGATAGAGCCCGGAGACAGGATCGCTCAGATGGTCTTCTCTCCGGTGGCCCACGTACAATGGCACGAGGTGGAGGTTTTGGACGAGACGGAACGTGGTGAGGGCGGCTTTGGCAGCACGGGAAATTGAATGAGCTCGAGGATGCCCGCAGTAAAACTGAAACCGCTGTTTTAACTGACGCTTTTCTTCAACGCTTTCAACCCCCTAATAAGTCAAGGGGGTTTTTTGTCGCGTGCCGGGGAGCATTTTCGGCGAGTGCATCGTGACTTCCGTTCTTGGGCTTAAGAACTTTGTTGACGGAGGGGGGCTGTTTTTTGAAGAAGAAAGAGGAAGCACGGAGCGAACTCAGAGACAGTTCCTCTTTTGAACGACAGCTGCGTGCTTCCAAAGAGCCATCGACCGGTGCATGCACCGGTCGAT
>JAAYOR010000114.1 GCA_012520235.1 Fretibacterium sp. | reverse complement strand
GCCTGTGGTCGCCCTCGCCCTTCTCATTGAGCCCTTGCCCGAGGCTCAGTCCTGCGGGGTTTACCGCTGGGAGGGCTACGGGACCCGGGTGACCTACGAGTTCCCGGTGTTCAAGATCTTCGAGGGCAACGAGGAGAGGCTGAAGGCAAGCGAGAATCCTTTCGACTGGGCTCATCTGGCGGGCCTCCGGGCCTGGAAGAGCTGGGGCAGTGATGCTCGAAAGCTGGATTACCTGAAGGAGATATTGCTGCTCCTGAATGAGCGGGGATGGTCGGACACGGACAAGGCGCAGCTGCTGGCCTTCACGGAGGGCGTCATCCATCTGACGGATGACGAGAGCTCGCGTGAATACGCGGAGTGGGAGAACGCTTTGGAACAGGCAAAGGAGGCGGGAGTGATGTACGTCAGCGTCATGGAGCGAAAAGGAATAGAGAAGGGCATCGAACTTGGCAGAACAGAGGGCATAGAGCTCGGCAGGACAGAGGGCATCGAACTCGGCAGGACAGAGGGCATCGAGCTCGGTAAGATCGAGACGGCGCAGAACCTGCTCCGGATGGGATTGGACGTGTCTAAAATAGCAGAAGCTACAGGCCTGACCTTGGAGGAGGTTAACGCCCTTGATAAAAGACTATAATCCGCATAAGCAGGCGGCTGGCAAAAAATCATCCGCAGATTGCGCAGATGGACGCAGATTGAAAAAGACTAAAAAAGATTAATTGAGAAAGACTGAAAAAGATTAAAGGCCAGTAAAGAGCATTTTTATTTTAAGGAGCTCTTATTTTTTCTCGTCTTTTTCTTTATCAATAGAGATTTTTAATTTTTCTTAAATTTTTTTGCTTTTCCATCTGTGTAATCTGCGTCATCTGCGGATAGTCTTCAACTAAGATGAGCCAAAAGTCCCTATTGCGTTTTGGCCCTTTTTGGGTATTATACTTAATGGATGCTGCGGAAATTGCGCAGACATCCACGCTGCTTCCCGAATTCGCGGAAAAGTCCCGAGGGCAGGAAAGAGAGGTGCGATACCCCCATAGCCATTAAGGAGAGCGGATATCAGGAGAGGGCGCAGCCGGACGAGAGCGGCAGGGTTTGCAAGGGGAGAGGGGAAGGAAACAAGGAAACTTTCCGAACGTACCCCCGGCGGACTCCGGTCGAAGCAGGACGGAGGCGCTTTGGAAGCAGAGAAGCACACACTATCTTAAGGGGGTAACACAGATATGAAAAAGTTTGTAACAGCAATTGCAGTTGCGGTTCTCGTCGCGTTCGCGGCTCCCGCTCTTGCGGCGACCAATCCTTTCATGGACGTGCCCATGAACCACTGGGCTTACGATGCCATCGGCCAGCTCGCCGCTCACGGAGTTCTCTCCGGCTACCCGGACGGGCTCTACAGGGGTAAGCAGCCCACCACGCGTTATGAGATGGCTTCCGCTCTGGCTCGCGCTCTTGCGCTCGTCGATATGACCAAGGCCAGCAAGCAGGATGTTGAGATGCTTAAGAAGCTTGTCATCGAGTTCAAGGACGAGCTTGAGGCTCTTGGAGTCCGCGTCGACGATCTGGACAAGCGCGTTGCCGTCATTGAGGATCGCCTGGGCGGATGGAAGCTGAGCGGTCAGCTGCGTGTGGATATCACCGATCAAGATAGGGATCCTGACCCCGACAGCGCAGTGAAGGTTTCCCGTGCTCGTATCTTCATGGACCGCTGGTTCGGTGAAGATGAGTCCATGCACTTCCATGCCCGTCTTGATGGCACTAACGGTCCCGTTTCTTTCTCCCGTTTCTTCGTTGAGATGCCCTTCTTCTGGGATTCTCAGCTCACGGTCGGTCGCTTCTCTTGGGATATGGAGGAGGACTATTACCTCGGCGGCAGCACCAGCATCTTCGGTATCATGTCGGGTGGGCTTGACTCCATTCTGACCGACCGCGTAATTGAGGGCTTCGGCTGGACTAAGAACTTTGGCATGGGGAATTTCAGGGCTTATCTTGCTCATCCGCGTGTGTTTACTGACGATACTGGCCTTGCGCTTTCCGGCAACCCGCTGTGGGGCTTCAACCCCGAGACAGGCAATTTCGGTTCTCTGAGGATTGATGCGTGGGAACTTATGATGATGGCTCAGCTTCAGTTCACCGAGCAGTTTGGCTTTGACATCGGCGCTCAGGTCTTCTTTGGCGACAATGCCTGGAACTCCAACTTCAGCTTCGAAAACCTCTGGACGATCTTTGCGGGTCTTCGCTTTAACTTCAACGAGAACATCGCTCTTAAGGGTATCTTCTATCATCAGCAGGCAAATGTGGATTTCTGGGGCTGGACTGGTGCGGGCTGGGGCTGGATCGATGCGAATCTGCCCGATGCCAACGCTTATAAAGCTATCGTTGACGTGAAGCAGGATGCGCTGAAGTTCACCAGCCTGTGGCTGGAGTACGCCCACTATGATGGCGGCTTCGTGATTCCCACCGGTGTTAACAGTCTGTTCTACGACGACATCTCTCGTTCCGGTCTCCACTTCTTCAATTCTGTGCTTCCCACTGACCTCAGCGTGTGGCGCGTGGCCGGCAAGCAGAACTGGAACGAGAAGTGGAGCACCTTCTTCTACGTGGCTGGTTACAACGCAGACAACCTGGGCTGGAACGGCCTGAACTGGGTTGATGCAAAGGCCTTCCAGTGGGGCTTGGGTATTCTCCACTACTACAACCCCAACGTGACCTTTGGCCTCAGCTACTCCAACATCGACTGGAAGCGCAACGCCGAGAACACGGGCTTTGCTGACGATCATGTCTTCCGCTTCCGCACCCACGTTTCCTTCTAGTTCGGGTAACAAAAAACGCACTGTAAAAGGAGAGGGCTTCGGCCCTCTCCTTTTTTGTGGGTTTAAAAGGGAGCAAGGAAAAACAAAAGAAGATAAAAAATGGAACCGCGAAATACGCGAAAAGTCGCGAAAGCTTGCATGATCTACTTTTCTCTTTTCATTTCTTTCTATGTCTTTTTTCGTATCTCTTTTCGTGTTTTCGTTCGTTCTTCCTGTGCCTTCCGTGATTAATTATTTTTTTGTGTTTGTTTCGCGTCTTTCGCGTGGTTCGCGGTTAAAAGGAACCATCTGAGATTGATATAATGGTACCAACGAGAAAGGGGGGGAAGCTTGTATGGCGAAGGAACGGAGGCTTGTGACGTTTGACTGGGCGATGAAGTCCATCCTGCGTAACAAGGCCAACTTCGACATCCTTGAGGGGTTCCTGACCTCGCTCCTTGAGGAGGACATCAAGGTCGAGAGCATCCTTGAGAGCGAGTCGAACAAGGACAGCAT
>JAAYOR010000113.1 GCA_012520235.1 Fretibacterium sp. | reverse complement strand
GGTCTGGATGCTGGTATCCGCCATCTTCGGCATGTGCACGAAGTTCGCCGAGGTTTCTCTGGCAGTCCATTTCCGTCAGAAGGACGATCACGGCGACTGGCGCGGAGGCACCATGTACATCCTGGAGCATGGAGCGGGGCAAAAGTGGCTGGCGTTTCTCTTTGCGCTCTTCGCTTTTCTGGCCTCCTTTGGCATTGGAGCTGCGGTCCAGGCCAACTCCACGGCAGAAGGGCTTAAGATGGGCTTTGGTATCAGCGAAATGCACAGTGGGATCGCCCTGGTCGTGTTGACGGCTCTTGTCATCATCGGAGGGCTTAAGAGCCTCTCCACGGTTACGACCCTTCTCGTCCCCTCCATGGCCGTCTTCTACATCATCGGCTCTCTCATCATCCTGGTCCAAAATGCCGCCGCGCTCCCGGGCGCTATTGAGGCAGCCTTCCATTACGCATTCAACGACCCCGTCAAGCCAGTGACGGGAGCGCTGGCCGGCTGGTGCGTCAAAGAGGCGGTCCGCAAGGGTATTGCCCGCGGCGTTTTCTCCAATGAAGCAGGACTGGGCTCCGCTCCCATGGTTCACGCCACGGCCAACACCAATCACCCCGTCCGGCAGGGCCTCTATGGAATTTTTGAGGTTTTCATGGACACCATCGTCATCTGCTCCATGACGGCGCTTGTCATCATGAGCACGGGGACCCTTACAGGCCAGCCGAATCTGACCGGAGCTCAGCTGACCCTTTACGCCTTCGAGGCGGGATTGGGCGAGCTTGCGGGCAAGTACGTGCTCTCCATCGGTCTGGCGCTCTTTGCCTACACCACGATCCTGGGCTGGTACTGGTACGGTGAGACCGCAGCTACCTACATTTTTGGCATCGGATTCAAGCCCGTCATGAAAATTCTGTGGCTCGTCGTGCTCCTGCTTGGAGCTGCGGGCAGTCGATTTTTAGGTGCAGGCGCCAAAGAATTCCTGACGGTTCTGTGGGATATGGCCGACACCCTCAACGGCCTGATGGCCATTCCCAACCTTATCGGCCTCCTGCTGCTCTCCGGCGTTCTGCGTAGGTTGGTCAAGGAGTTCGATGACAAGCGCAGAAACGGAGAGTTAAGGTTTTAGGCATTGACCTGTTAAAAGTGTTTTCAAAGGGCAGATTCCTTTGGGCATAGATTCTGAAGTCCCATGAATTTATAACATACGATGCTGCATCTCCATCGCCGTGAGTGATGGAGATGCAATTTTTTTATTCCCCGGGAACACGCACAAAAGCAACAAAAAACTGTTAGAGTGAACCTAAGAGGCCCACGCTATAACGCTATAATCAGAGGAACAGAACAAACATGAAAAGAGGGGAAAAAAATCGTGAAGAAAATATTGTCGTCCTTGGTCCTTGCCGTTCTCGTCCTTGGAGGATATCTGGTCTTCGGGAAGAGCGGCTCCTCCACGGGACCTCAGCCCACCGGAGACAGCCAGGAGAAGTTTGAGTGGATTGCCTATTCCACCTGGCCGGAGAGTAACCATCACACCATCGGCCTTAAGGAGTTTGCTCAGAGGGTCGAAGAAGCCACGGGCGGCAGGGTGAAGATGACCGTCCATTCGGGTGGCGCCCTGGGCTACAAGGGCACGGAGATCCTGAGCGTCGTCCGGGACAACCTTGTGCAGGTATCCGACATGTCCTTGGGCAACGTTGCGGGTGAGGAGCCGGTGTTCGGCATCACCACCCTGCCCTTCATGCTCCAGGACATGCAGGAGGGCTACACTCTCAACCAGCTGGCTCGTGACGGATACAACGACCTCCTCTCCAAAAAGTGGGGCCAAATCATCCTCTACACCGCCCCCTGGCCTATGGCCGGATTCTGGACCCAGAAGGAAATCCGCGTCATTGAGGACCTGAAGGGTACCAAGATGCGTACCTACGACCGCAACACCGGGCTCGTCGTCAGCGCTCTTGGAGGGACCCCCTACCCCCTGCCTTTCGCCGACGTCTACAGCTCCCTGGCAACCGGCGCCATCAACTCCTGTCTGACCTCCACCCCCACGGCGGTTGACGCCAAGTTCTGGGAAGTCCTGAAGTACTACACCCCCACCTCCGTGGCTATGACCCAGGATGCCGTCACCATCAACCTCAACGTCTTCAACAAACTTCCTGAGGACCTTCAGAAAATCGTCCTCTCCGTGGGGGAGGAGATGCAAAAGAAGATGTGGGAGGAGGTCGGCCCCAAGCTTGACAAGACCATGGAGGACCTCTGCGTCAAGAAAGGTATCATCGTGACCCAGCCCTCCGAGGAGTTCATCGCCGCTCTTTATAATCAAACCAAAGACATCCGTGAGGACTGGCTGAAAAATGCCCCTGAGGAGGCAAAGAAGATTTACGCCGACTTCATGGCAAAGATAGGACGCTAAAGGGCGGGATAGGAAAAGAAAGCGAGAATAAAATCGATGAAAAAAATTCTCAAACTCAGCGAAAAAATCGCTTTTTATTCAGGCTTCTCCTCTGCCGTCGTCCTGTTGCTCTCCTTTGTCCTCGTGCTGGCGGAAGTGGTGCTGCGCTCCTTCTTCCACGGCACCCTTTACATCACCGAGGAGTACACGGGATACGCCATCGTGTTCCTGACCTTCATCAGCCTGGCCTATTGCCAGAGGGAAAAAGGCCACATCCGGATGACCTTCATTCACAGCACCCTGAAGTTGAAGGGGCGGGGCCTTGCCATCCTGGAGATCTACGCCCTCTTCGTCACCATGCTCCTGACTCTTATCATTGTCGTCTACACCACCCGCTTTTTTGGCGAGGCCGTGGCATATAAAACCCAGTCCATGCAGATCTCAAAAACCTACCTGGCCATCCCAAAAGTGCTGATCCCCGTCGGCTGCTTCATGTACGCAGTTGAGTGCTTCTGTGAAATCGTGAAATGCGTCAACTGCATTCAGGAGGAGGATTATTCGTATTTTAAGTCCGAGGACACCCTGGACTTGTCCATAGAATAGCCAGAATAAAATCCTGACAAGAGTCTGCTTTCCTCGCAAACTCGCGCACTTCTGCCTGAACTGACTGAGCGCGCCTCGTTTGCTTGTGTCCGATAGGGAGGGAATACCTTGAGCGTTTTGTCTATTTCCATCATTGTTCTGATCCTGCTTATGGTGATTCTGTTCAGCTCCATCTGGGTCGGAGTAGGCTTGACCCTGGTCGGCGCCGTGAGTATCGGCCTCTTCACCCCCATTGACCCCTTCAACGTCCTGAACAACGTACTGTGGAGCACCTCCAACAGCTCTGTCATGCTGGCTTTGCCGCTTTTTGTCATGATGGGCGAGATCCTGTTCCGCAGCAAGATATCCGAGAACCTTTTCAAAGGCCTGGCGCCCCTCATGTCCAAGCTGCCGGGCAAGCTCATCCACACCAACATTCTGGCCTGTAGCTTCTTTGCCGCCGTCTGCGGCTCCTCAGCGGCCACCACCATGACGGTGGGCAAGATAACCCTGACCGAGCTCCAAAACCGCGGGTACTCCGAGGAGCTGGCGCTGGGCAGCCTGGCCGGGGCTGGGAGCCTGGGCTTCCTGATCCCCCCCAGCACGATGATGCTCCTCTATGGCATGCTTGCCAACGTCAGCATTGGCAAGCTGTTCATTGCCGGCCTGTCCCCCGCTCTGCTGATAGTGGTCAGCATGATGGGCTATGTCATCGTGCGTTGTCTGCTGAACCCCTCTCTGACGCCCAAAGATGAGGTCTTCTCCTTCAGGGATATTCTCCTGGGCCTGCCCCTCATCCTGCCCGTAATCTTCCTCATCGTAGCAGTCTTGGGCAGCATCTACGCCGGTTGGGCCACCCCCACGGAAGCGGCGGCTGTGGGCGTCTTCGGCTCCATCCTCTTTGCCCTGGCAACGAATAGCCTGAGCAAAGCGCAGTTCCTTGACGTGATGAAGGGGACCGTCAAGACCACTTCCATGATCCTGCTGATCGTGACCGGGGCGGCTTATTTATCCGTCGCTATGGGCTACCTGAACATCCCCACCTCCCTCACGCGCCTGATCGTCACGATGGGGGTCGGCAAGTACCAGCTCATCCTCATCCTCACCATCATGTACCTCATCCTGGGCTGTGTGATCGAGGGTTTTGCCATGATCGTCATGACCTTGCCACTCGCCCTGCCCCTGATCATCAACGCCGGATTCGACCCCCTGTGGTTTGGGAGCTACCTGGTCATCATGATTCAGGTGGCGCAGCTGACCCCGCCCGTGGGCTTCAACCTCTTTGTCATTAGCGGCCTCACTGGCAAGGACATCATGCTGATAGCCAAATATTCCCTGCCCTCCTTCATCATCCTGATGCTGGCGGTCGTCCTCATCACGATCTTCCCTGATATCGTGCTCTTCCTCCCCAACATGATGATCCAGTAGCCGGGAGCCTCGTTCCAATCGGGTAGGACCCCGGCCATTAATTGACCGGGGGGACCTCCCACACCGCTATATCCAAAACATAAAAAGCGCCCCCAAAACGGGGCGTTTATTGTGTCCTCACACTATTGAAACCCCTTCGTCTCAGAACTAGAATCTTTACCAGAGGCTGCAACGCCAACGTGTTGTATTGCTGATGCGAACCTACAAAAATCATTGGTTCAAACTTCGCAGTAAAAATGGCCTGGGTCAGTGATTCTCGTAACTTGAAAATGCAATAACGAGCCATGCAAAGTAGGCAAAAAAGAAGCGGCATGGAGCCTTTTGGGGTAAAATTGTAGTTTCACAACCAACAACCCTTTTATAACGCTATTCCATCTGCGAAAATTTGACTCAAGTCAGCATGGGGAAGGCTCTCCACCCCAATTTCTGTCGTGAGCTCAGAGATTACCGCCAACAAAAGAGGGGAGCCTGGAAGCTCCCCTCTTTTTGAAACACTCTTGTACGTCAAAGCTTAAAGCTTTAACTCTCCGCTTCTGCGCTTGGCGTCAAAGTCCTTGACCAGCTTACGCATAACGCCGGAGAGCAGCAGGAGGCCAAGAAGGTTGGGGATGGCCATCAGGCCATTGAGGGTGTCGGCCATATCCCACAAGACCGTCAGAAATTCTTTGGAGCCTGCGCCCAAAAATCGACTGCCCGCAGCTCCAAGCAGGATCAGGACGAGCCACAGAACTTTCATGATGGGCTTGAATCCGACGCCAAAGATGTAGACAGCTGCAGTCTCACCGTACCAGTACCAGCCCAGGATCGTGGTGAAGGCAAAGAGCGCCAGGCCGATGGAGAGCACGAACTTGCCTGCAACCTCGCCCAACCCCATCTCAAAGGCCTTAAGGCTCAGCTGGGCCCCGGTCAGCTCCGGGTTGCCAGTCAAGGCGCCGGTGGAGAGGACTACGAGCGCTGTCATGGAGCAGATGATAAGGGTGTCCATGAAAACCTCAAAAATCCCATAGAGACCCTGCCGAACGGGGTGATTGGTATTGGCCGTGGCGTGAACCATGGGAGCGGAGCCCAGACCCGCCTCATTGGAGAAAACGCCGCGGGCAATACCCTTACGGATCGCCTCTTTGACGCACCAGCCGGCCAGCGCCCCCTTCACCGTCTCGGCGGGGTCATTGAATGCATAGTGGAAGGCAGTCGCAATAACGTCCGGGAGCACGGCAGCGTTTTTGAACAGGATGATAAGAGAGCCGATGACGTAAAAGACAGCCATGGTGGGGACCAGGAGGGTCGTAACAGTGGAGAGGCTCTTAAGGCCTCCGATGATGACAAGAGCCGTCAGGATAACCAAGCCGATCCCGCAGTGCAGCTCGTCGAGGCCGAAGCCCATCTTAAGCCCTTCCGCCGTGGAGTTAGCCTGGACCGCAGCTCCAATGCCAAAGGAGGCCAGAAAAGCGAAGAGCGCAAAGAGGAACGCCAGCCACTTTTGCCCCGCTCCGTGCTCCAGGATGTACATGGTGCCTCCGCGCCAGTCACCATGCTCGTCCTTCTGGCGGAAATGGACCGCCAGAGAGACCTCGGCGAACTTCGTGCACATGCCGAAGATGGCGGATACCAGCATCCAGACCAGCGCGCCAGGGCCTCCCAGGTGGAGTGCCGTGGCCACACCTGCGATATTCCCTGTCCCAACCGTCGCGGCCATGGCTGTCGCAAGAGCTGCAAAGGACGAGATCGACTTATCCCCTGCTTCCTGCTGAACGTCCTTTTTCTTGGAGAATACCTCCTTGAACGTGAGGACAAAGTAACGCAATTGGGGCAATCCCAACAGGAACGTCAGGTACACTCCTGTACCGACCAGAAGACACAACATCGGAGTCCCCCACACAAAACCATTGATGATCTTGTTATAGTGCGCAATCGTTGCCATCATGGTACAAAACCCCCTCCTTACATGACCCGTTCGTTGCAGAGCGCTGCCGTTTCAGAGTCAGCCCAGGCATGGTACAACTTGCACGTCTTGAAAAACCCCCAATGCCTCAACGCTTTCCCTACAGAGTGTTGCAGCCTCTAATAAAAATTCTAGTTTTGATACGAAAGGGTTTCAATAGTGTGAGAACACAATAAACGCCCCGTTTTGAGGGCGATTTTTATGTTCCGAATATAAAAACAATGGTAGGTTTTCAGAGGAAGGACAAGGAGGGAGTCCTGATGCGGCTCAACTTAGCTCAGTGGGCTGTTCTTTGTTCAGCCCGGCTAGCAAGAGAGCCAGCCTGAGCTTAAAGGCGTCGTTGAAGCTGCGGGGGTCGAGACCCGTCGCCTGTTTGATTTTGGCCAGCCTGAAGGTCAGGGTGTTGGGATGTATGTGGAGGACTTGAGCGGCGCTCTTGGCGTTCATGCCGGAGTTGAGGTAGGTTTGAAGCGTGGAGACGAGGGCCTCCCGTTGCTCTGTTTTTTTGTCCGGCAGGCTCCCCAGGATGTTTTTGCAGAACCCCGACCGTCTCTCGGCTGGGATGTGAGCCAGGATGTCCTCGCAAAGGTAGTCTTCGAAGAAATAGACGTCCCTGCCGGGGTTGTGCCGTTCTCCCAAATCCAGCGCGCAGGTGGCGTTTGAGAAGAAGCGGTGGATGTCCTTCCAGAGATGGCAGACGCCTCCAAAGCCTGTTCTGGCGGTTCCCTGAGGGAGGAAGGAGAGAATCTGCCCCATGACCTCAAGGATGTTCTCGACAGAATCCTTCTCGGCCGTCTGGCTGAGGTTTTCCTTCAGGGGCACCAGGACGGCGATGCGGTTGTTCACGGTGCAAGCTGCAGCTCTGCCATAAAAGGAGAGCTTGTCGTTGAACTGTTCGCACAGGTACTCCATGAGTCTTTCGTGGTTGATGATGTTGCCACTGTTCCCGGGGGACGGTTCTGAGATCTCGACGGCGAATAGAGAGTACGGGCGCTCCAGAGAGAAGTCAAAGAAACGGGCCCTCAGGGCGATGTTACCCTCCTCGCCTGGGTCTTCCTTCAGCAGGAGGTTGAGGAGAAAGCTCTTTCTTGCCCTCTCCTCCAGAAAAAGTTCCTCGCTGATGCATGACTGCTCCAGCATGAGCTCGGTGGCGTGTTTGACGAGCTCGCCAAACACCCGAACCTCCCCGGGGTCTCCCGTCATGCCCACAACGCCGATGACCCTGTCCTTGAGGATGATGGGCAAGGAGATGCCCGGTTTGACGTTGTCCAGTGTTTTTGCCTGAGCCGGTGATATCTCGTTCCCCCGGCCTGTGGCGATGACCTTTTGAGCACCAACGTGGAACTGGCCTAGCCGCTCTTTGTTCCCCGACGCGATGATTATAGCCTGTTCGTCCATGATGTTGACGTTGATGTGGATGGTAGAGATT
>JAAYOR010000112.1 GCA_012520235.1 Fretibacterium sp. | reverse complement strand
TCCAGACCCTCGCGGGCGCGGAACTCCTGCAGCGACTCCTCGGTGGCCAGGTCGCCCAGTATCATGCGCGCCGGGTCGCCCGGCGTGATGTAGAGCAGCGTGAACACGCAGAAGGCCACCCCGATCATCACGGGGATCAGGAACAGGACACGGCGAATGATGTACTTGATCATCGCGGAACATCCATCCTTTCCGGGTCAGCTCCCCCCTTGGGGACCGGTGTTCCTCCGGAGCCCTCGGGAGAGGGCCGGGGGAAGGACAGAATCCGGTTCGTTCAAAGGGAGGGAGCGGATTTTCTTGTGTGCGGGCTTGAGAGGACAGCGGCAGGAGGGAGGACCCCCTGCCGCTGCAAAAGACGGCCGCAACCGAGAGAGACGGGGACACGGCGGTGTTTGAGCCCGTCTTTTTATTCTTCGAAGTAAACCTTGCGGAAGGAGTGGACGTCGAAGGGGCTGCTGGTAAAGCCCTTCACCCTCTTCTGCACGCCCACAAGCGATTCGTCGTTGTGCAGGTAGATCATCGGGCGCATCTCGTTGATGTGGAGCTGCATGTCCTTGTAGGTCTGTGCGCGCTCGTCGCCGTCGGGCGTGGAGCGTCCCTTGAGGATCAGTTCGTCCAGCTTAGCGTCGGAGAAGAAGGTGTAGTTCGTGCCCGCGCCCGTCTCAAGCAGACCGGCCACGGCGTAGTCCGGGTCAGGAACGGAGAGGCCCCAGCCCAGCAGGAACATGTCGTGCGTCTTCTCCTTCAGGCCCTGGAGGTAGGCGCCCCACTCCAGCACTTTGATCTCGGCGGTGATCCCCAGCTCGGCCAGCTGAGCCTGCATGATCGTCGCCATGTCCACGCGCTCCTTGCGCTCGTTGGTCCAGAGCTGGACCTTCATCCCTTCGGTCTTCACCCCAGCCTCGGCAAAGAGTTTTTTGGCCTGCTCCACATCCTGGACGTGGGCCGGCAGCTCCGCGTCGATGGAGTATTTGATGCCGCTTGGGATGAGGGTGCGGGGGGTCTTGCCCACGCCACGGAAGACCGCAGCCTGAGTGCCCACCGTGTCCAGAGCGGCGGCAAAGGCGTGGCGCACGCGTGGGTCGTCAAACGGCTTCTTGGTGGTGTTGAAGCCCATGTAGGTGGTGGAAGCCAGGGGTTTGCGCTGAAGCTCCAGAGAGTCGCTCTCCTCAACACGCTTAAGCTCGTTGGTCGTGATGGGGTAGGCTATGTCCACCTCACCCGTCTCCAGTCCGACGGTGCGGGCCGTGGGTTCGGGAATGGAACGGACCACGAGGGTCTTGAACTGGATCGGGTCGCCCCAGAAATCGTCGTTGCGCTCAAAGGTGTAGCGATCGCCCTTATTCCAGCTCACGAACTTGAAGGGCCCCGTGCCGATGGCGCCGCCGGAGACCGTGCCGTAGTCGTCGCCCGCAGCCTCAACGACCTTCTTGTTGACGATGGAGCCCCAGCTGTGGGCCAGGGAGGCGAAGAAGGGGAAGTTCACCTTTTTGAGGTGAATGATGACCGTGTAGTCGTCCACGATCTCGACGCTCTCCAGGTCCTGGGAGTAGGTGCGGATCTGAGCCCCGAGGTCTGTCGTGGCGCGCTCCAGGGAGAACTTGACGTCCTCGGCCTTCAGCTCGTCCCCGTTATGGAACTTCACGCCCTTGCGCAGGAACATTTTGTAGGCTGTGTCGGAGACAATTTCCCATTTCTCAGCCAGTCCGGGTCGGAAGGAGCCGTCGTCGTTCAGGAAGATGAGGGTGTCGTAGATCTGAGCACAAGCGCGGGAGCTGGGGTAGTCGTTGTGGCGGATGGGGTCGAGCGTCGTAGCATCATACTGGTCCGCCACCACCAGCGTGTCCTTCGCAGCCGACTTCGGTGCCTCCTCTTCCTTAACGGCAGG
>JAAYOR010000111.1 GCA_012520235.1 Fretibacterium sp. | reverse complement strand
GGCGGCGGGATGTACAACAAAGACTCCAGCCCGACGGTGGAGAACTGCACCTTCTCCGGCAACACGGCGAAATTTTTTGGCGGCGGGATGTACAACAAAGACTCCAGCCCGACGGTGGAGAACTGCACCTTCTCCGGCAACACGGCGAAGCAGTTCGGCGGCGGGATGTGCAACTGGAACTCCTCCGGCCCGACGGTGGCGAACTGCACCTTCTCCGGAAACACGGCGATTGCCGGCGGCGGGATGTACAACTGGGATTCCAGCCCGACGGTGGCGAACACGATCCTGTGGGGCAACAAAGCCTTCAAGAATCAGGGCTCGGACATCTATCAGAGGGACGCCGTTATCAGCCCGAATCACTGCGTGGTCGGCACGTACAGAACGAGTTCGAATGCGACTGTGATCCCGATTGACTGCATCACCAGCGCTGACCCGAACCCGGACCCGAAGCTGATCTCGCTGGACGTGGAGCTCAAACCTACGACGGAGCCCACTAAAGTGTACGTCTATGAGCCGGGGCCCGGCAGCTCGGCCCTGAACGCGGGGCTGAACGCCGGCACGGATATCGGGAACGGCGTCAAGGTTCCCGATAAAGACCAACGGGGCACGACGCGGCCGCAGGGCGCGGGCGTGGACATCGGCTCCTTCGAGAGGAATATTTTTTTCATCCAGGCGTCGTGGGATGTGGGCGGTGAGATCCGGCCGCGCGGTAAGACGCTGGATGCCAAAAACTGCATTGAGGTGTCCCCGAGGGACAGCGTGACCTTCGACATCGTTCCTAAGGCTGGGTACAAGACGGCGGATGTTTTGGTGGACGGCACGTCCGTCGGCGTTGTGCCGTTCTACGAGTTCAAAAACGTGAATGCGGACCACGAGATACGGGCGTCGTTTGTCTCTGTCTCTGCACCGGACCCGAACAAGCCTGACCCCACTGCCCCGGAGGGTGGCGGATGCAGCGCGGGCGGCACAGGTGCGATAGCGGCCTTCGCGCTGCTCGGCGCGGCTCTCCTTCGACGGAAGGACTAATTTCTTGAACCGCGAACCACGCGAAAGGCTTGGAAAAAACGCGGAAAAGGAAAAGCAGGGCATACAAACTTCCGTGGTTTTCACGTTTTTGCGCGTTTCGCGGTTAAAAAGCTTTTAGTCTTCTGGCGGATAGTCTTTCAGGTGTTGACCCCCGGTCATCAGGCCGGGGGTTTTCTTATGGTGTGTCAACTTTTGCGATTTTCGTCCGACTCCAAGACCCCGCATGTCCTTGCGCTCATGCGGAGGTTTTTGGGTGATGTGGCCGATGAAAAAAACCTGGAGTGATAGAATAGACAAAGCAGCAAGCGATAAAGGGCGGGACGCCCGGTTTTGCGGCGCGATGGGGGGAGAGCTGGGAGGATGGGCGGGGAGGCGCTGGAACATCTGGAACTTTTGGAATTTTTGGAGAGGCGCTGGGGCGAGACACTGAAACGCTATGCGGAGGCCCTGGCCCTCTATCGGGAGGCGCGCCTGACGGGGACGCGCGGCGCAGAGGACATCTATGCCCTGCATGTGAGGGACTGCCTTGCGTCGGTGCCGTTCCTGCCGCCCTCAGGGGCGGTGGTCGACGTGGGGAGCGGCGGCGGCCTTCCGGGGCTCGTCTGGGCGGTCTGCCGTCCGGACCTGACCGTAACGCTCGTCGACAGTGTGAGGAAAAAATGCCGTGCTGTGGAGAGCATCGCCTCCGACCTGGGGGTGACGAACCTTCGCGTGGTGAACGCTCGCTGCGAGGACTTTTCGGCGCGGGGTGCGGCCGGGCGAGAGGCCTTTGTCCTGGCCTCGGCCCGGGCTCTGGCCCGGGCGGCTGTCACGGCCGAGTATCTGGCCCCTCTGGTCTCGGTGGGAGGGTGCCTTCTGACCTTCAAGGGTCCCAAGGTTGACGAGGAGCTGGCGGAGGCCCGCGGCCTCTGGAAGCGCCTGGGGCTTGGGTCTCCCGATGTGACGCGGTACGGCCCGCCGGACCGCAGCAACGTTTTTGTCCTGTGGAAAAAAATCGCTCCCTGCCCGGCCGCCTATCCGCGCCGGGCGGGTGAAGCTTCGATGAAAGGGTGGTGGCTTTGATGCCGACGATCGTCGTGTCCAATCAGAAGGGCGGGGTGGGTAAGACGACCACATGCGTCAACCTGGCCGCCGAGTTGGGCAAGCACGATCACGCCGTGCTGGTGGTGGACATGGACCCTCAGGCCAACTGCACCAGCGGGCTGGGCGTGAACGCCTCCACGCTGAGGAAGAGCCTCTACGACGTGCTGCTGGGGAGCTCCGAGCCGGAGGAGGTCATCCTGTCCACGGCCTGGAAGGGCATCTCGCTGTTGCCCTCGTCTCTGGACCTGGCCGGCGCGGAGATCGAACTGGTCAGCGCCATCAGCCGTGAGACCAAGCTGAAGCGCCAGCTGGAGAAGGTCGAAGGTTTTGACGTCATCCTGGTGGATTGTCCTCCCTCCCTGGGGATACTGACCCTCAACGCGCTCACAGCCTGCGATCACCTTCTGGTGCCCATCCAGTGCGAGTATTACGCCCTGGAGGGGCTGGGGCAGCTCGTCCGCACGGTCAACATCATCCGGGAGACCCTGAACCCTGCTCTCACCCTCTCCGGGATACTCCTGACGCTTTACGACTCGCGGACGCGCCTGGCCAACGAGGTGGTGGAGGAGGTGCGCCGTCAGTTCGGGGATGCGGTCTTCAACACCGTGGTGCCCCGCAACGTGAGGCTTTCCGAGGCCCCGAGTTACGGGACCCCCATCGCCTATTACGAGGCGCTCAGCACGGGAGCTCAGGCCTACGAAGCCCTGGCCAGGGAGGTGATGGAACGTTGGCTCATCCAAAGGTGAGGACCAGAGCCCTGGGCAAGGGGCTCTCCGCCCTGCTGGAGGGGACAGAGGGGCCCGCATCCCTTGAGAAGATCTACCGGGTCTCTGTCTCCGACATCCACCCCGACCCCGAACAGCCCCGCCAGGATATGGATGAAGAGGGGCTGCAGTCCCTTGCGGAGTCCCTCAAGGTCTATGGGGTGCTGCAGCCGCTCCTGCTGAAGGCGGAGGGGCAAATGTACCGTCTGGTGGCCGGGGAGCGCCGATGGCGCGCTGCGCAGCTGGCCGGGCTGGAGGAGGTGCCGGCCCGCGTCATCGAGGGTTCAGAGGGAGCCCTGCGGGAGATGGCTCTGGTGGAGAACGTGCAGCGGAAGGACCTGAGCCCCATTGAGATAGCTTCGGCGCTTCAGGCCCTCATCCGCAGGCACGGGCTCACTCAGGAGGACTGCGCGTCCCGTCTGGGCTGGAGCCGGGCTCTGGTCGCGAACCGACTTCGGCTCCTGAACCTCCCGGAGTCGGTGCGTGCGATGCTGGCCGACGAGCGGATCACGGAGGGGCACGCCCGGGCGCTGCTGGGCCTGGAGACCGAGGAGGAGATGCTGTCCTGGGCGGAGCGTGCGGCCGGAGGCATGAGCGTGAGGCAGCTTGAGGCGGCGCTGAGAGAGGCGGCAGCCAGCGGCAGAGTTGTGGAGAAAGCGGCTTCAAAGTCCACCCCAATACAGCTCCCGCGCCGCTTCAGGAACTACTCCAGGCACGGGGTGCGGATACGGATGAGCCGGAGGGGCGAGGCGGCGCGGATCGTGCTGGAGAACCTCAAATGGATAGGTGACGAGCAGCTGATGAGCGCCCTTGAGGAGTGCCTGCAGCGGCTCTATCCCGAGGCCTGACTTGAATCAGCGGTTCCTTAAGGGGAGAAGAAGATGGACAAGCGCGGCTTTGAGAAGTACCGGGACCTCGCGCTCTTTGGGCGGGTTATATCAACCGGCCTTGTAGTGGCCGGCTACGCCTTTTTCGGCGTCTACCTGGCCCGATGGATGGAAGGTGAGGGATACCCCTCATGGCTGGTCTCGCTCACACCTCCCGGTGCAGTCGTCTTTGGGCTGTGGCAGGGATGGCTTCTTCTCTCGGACCTGGTGCGAAAAAGAAGACAGAAATAAACGCAGGTAGAAAAGAGAAAACAACAAAGGGCGGGCCCTGAGGCTCGCTCCCTTCAGGCTTTTGAGAGGCGAAAAGGCAAGAGAACTCAGCGCCTCAGGCCACTTCCCAGGGATTTAAAGGTGTCCTGACGTCTGTTGCCGAGCCTGTCCCCCGTGGTGCTCGTACCGCCTGCACGGACGACGGGGTTTCCCCAGATGCTGCGGACCTTATAGGACAGCCGGTCCATCAGGTCCAGGTCCATAGAGTCGAAGAGCAGAACCAGGCTCAGGAAGAGCCAGGTGACCAGAGCCAGAACCCCGATTGCCCTGAAACTGGACCTCACCAGTACGTCTGAGGCCTTCTCCATGTCCCGGATTCTGTCCGCGCGTCGCGCGGCGGAGGACGGACTGGCAGGATCGTTTGTTTCCTGGATGCGGAAGATATCCCACAGGACAGCCCCTCCCCGAGCCCATTGGATGAGCCCGAATATAAACACGAGCGCACAGACTATCCACACGAAAGTCATCGATAAAGTTCCTCCTCCGTTTTTGATATGCCCTGACGAGGGGGCGACCGGCCCATGATGCAAAGCGCCCCGCAGGGACATCCAAAGTTTCCTGCGGAGTAGGGGGCTGTGGCCGCATGTGCTCCTCTGATGCCAGGTGTTTTAAGACTGTGCCACTTTTATTATGGATCATGGTGTGGGGAGTGCGCAAGCCCCTTTTTCCTTTTTCTTCGATTTTTCCCTCTCCTGCCGTCTGTTGCCTGCCTTTAATGGCCGAAATCTTTTTTTTGTGTTATCCTCAAGCTAAGGGAGCGGGGCAGCAGACACGCGCGGGGTTTGGGGCGGTGGTTCCACGTTGAATTTCAAGGCTGGAGGAGATGGGGATGAAACATCTTTTTGCCACGTGGCGCATGGCCTATATTTCGGCGCCAAAGCACGAGGGCTGTATCTTCTGCGACTTTCCTGCGGAGCACCGGGACGAGGAACGGTACATCCTGGCCCGTGGAGAAGAGTGTTTTCTCATCCTGAACGTGTACCCCTACAACCCGGGCCATCTCATGGTGGTGCCGTATCGGCACACAAACCTTTACGAAAGCCTGACGGACGCAGAGCACCGGGACATGACCCGGCTCTCGTCCTGCGCCGTGGAGATGCTGAAGAGCAACATGGCGCCGGGGCCCGACGGCTTCAACGTAGGCATGAACCTGGGCCGGGCGGCCGGAGCCGGGGTGGACGGCCACCTTCACCTGCACATCGTCCCCCGCTGGAACGGCGACAACAATTTCATGCCCGTTCTGGCGGACACGCGGGTTCTCCCGGAGTCCCTGGACGCCACCTACCGGAGCCTGAAGGCCTCCTGGGAACGCCTCTTTGGCTGAGGTGGCTCAAACCCAGGGCAGCTGATAAAATTTTTGGGCCGATGTGGAGCTCTCCGGGCCGTGGTAGCTGAGTCTCCGGAGGGCGTGCGACGGACGGAGGAGCGCTATGACTGACTCTCCGGAAAATTTGATGGTTGACGCTTTTTTTGAGCCGGCGGGGCCCGCCGAGGTTGAGGAGAAGATCCGGCGGTCGCGCTTCATCGCTCGGCTGGAGATCTGTCGCAGCGATGTGGAGGTCCGGGACTTTCTGGGCCGGGTGGAGGCGGAGCATCGAAACGCCACTCACAACTGCTGGGCCTACCGGCTGGGGCCGGATCCTGAGACGGAGTACAGCTCCGACGCGGGGGAACCTTCAGGGACGGCGGGGCGCCCGATCCTCTCAGCTCTGAAGAAAAACGAGCTGCACAACGCTGCTATTGTCGTGACCCGTTACTTTGGCGGGATCAAACTGGGCGTCCGGGGCCTTATTGAGGCCTATGGGCAGCTCGCGGAGCTCGCGGTCCGGGCTGCAGGGCGCCTGCAAAAAGTACGTGCTTTGCCCTTGGAGATCTCCCTTCCATACGACATGATAGGGCAAGTCACCCGGTTGTTAGAAGAGCATGGGGCCGTCGGCTCGCCCTGCTGGCACTACGCCTCGGAAGTCGACGTCACGGCCGAGCTCCCCGTCTCCTCGGCAGAGGCTTTCACCTCCGTCCTCGACGAATTTCAGGCGCGGGATCTCATCTTCTCCTGGGGTTGGCTCTGACTGAAGGCCAAATTAAGCAAACTATACCACAAGGCTGGAGGGCAAACGCCCTTCGGCCTTAATTTATGCCCTCTCATCGTCTATAATTTATCACTAGACTCGTGTGCAAACCCGGCCAAGGAGTCGGAGACCTCGGCAAGAGGGCAGCAAGGAACTAAAAAATTGAGAATGCGGAGGATGAAAGCACATGGCAAAACTGGTTGAGTGCGTCCCTAATTTCAGTGAAGGGCAGCGACAGAAAGTTGTGGAGGCGATTGTCGACGCGGCGCGGCAGACCCCTGGAGTGAAGGTCCTGGATTATTCGTCCGACCCCAGTCACAATCGCACGGTCCTGACGTTTGTCGGGGAACCTCAGGCGGTCAAGGCGGCTGCGTTTGCGTGCTGCTCTAAGGCGGCCGGGCTGATAGATATGGAGAAGCACAAGGGAGGACACCCCCGCATCGGAGCCACGGACGTCATCCCTTTCATCCCCGTGTCAGGTGTCACGATGGAGGAATGTGTGGCTCTGGCCCACGAGTTGGGCGCGGAAATAGGGGAGCGGCTCTCCATTCCCGTCTACTTCTACGAGGCCGCGGCTAAGAGGCCGGAGATGAAGTCATTGCCCAACGTCCGCAAGGGAGAGTACGAAGGCCTGAAGGAGGCCATCAAGACGCCGGAGCGCGCGCCGGACGAGGGGCCGAGCGTCATGCACAAGAGCGCTGGGGCCACGGTGGTGGGTGCGCGACCCTTCCTGATCGCCTATAACATCAATCTCTCAACCTCCGACGTCTCCATCGCCAAGGCCATCGCCCAGACCATCCGGGCGGCCAAGGGGGGCTTCGTCAACTGCCGCGCCATCGGCCTGATGCTGGAGGACCGCAACATCGCGCAGGTCTCCATCAACATGACCGATTACACTCAGACACCCCTGCACCGGGTCTTTGAGACGGTGAAGTCCGAGGCCGCGCGCTACGGAGTAAACGTGGTGGGCAGCGAGGTCATCGGCCTCACCCCCATGCAGGCCCTGATAGACGCGGCGGATTTCTATCTGCGCCTTGAGGGCTTCAAAAGGGAGCAGGTACTGGAAGCCCGCCTCCTGGGGGAGTAAAAAAGTTTAAGGTTCAAAGTTCGAGGAGCCGCCGGTTCAGTCAGCGACTCCTTAAATTTCGCCAGAGCCTGTCGCTTTGAGTTAAAGTCTTTATATTAAAACATATTCAGATAACATTGGTTTTTATCAGCTATTTTCCATGATTAGTAAAAAAATAAGGATAATCTGCTGAAAATGCCTATACTCCCCTTCGGGCTTTGAAAGATCTTCAGGACCTTGAGGTCCTGCCGGAGGCCTTTTCTGTCCGTTTCATTTTTTTTTAGGATATACTGGTCTCCGGAGAAGGGCAGAAGCATTGCAAAGGCTTTGCAGTGCTGTATTTCCATTAGAAAGGGGCAAATGTGTGATGGAAAGTATTTTGTCTTCACCTTTTTTTACGGAGCTTCTGCAGTGGGTCACCAAGGCTAACGGTTTCCTGTGGGGAGAGAAGTTCCTGATCCCGCTTCTGTGCGGTACGGGAATTTTCTTCACGTTTCGGCTTGGCTTTGTGCAGCTCTCCAAGTTCGGCAAGGGCTTCAAGCAGCTCTTCGGCAACTTCACCTTGTTTGGCGAGGCGGCCGGCAAGTCGGGCATGACCTCCTTCCAGGCTCTGACGACGGCCATCGCTGCTCAGGTCGGCACAGGCAACCTGGTGGGCGCGATGACCGCTCTGGTCTCCGGGGGACCCGGCGCCATCTTCTGGATGTGGATGGCGGCCTTCTTTGGCATGGCCACCAACTTTGGTGAGGCCTGTCTGGCCCAGCTCTACAAGGATGAGGACGAGACAGGCCAGGTCGTTGGAGGCCCGGCCTACTACATCTCACGCGGCCTTGGCAACGGCCCTCTGGCCAGGCTCCTGGCCGGTTTCTTCGCCATCGCCATCATCCTGGCTCTGGGTTTCATGGGCAACATGGTGCAGGCCAACTCCATCAGTGACGCGTTTAACAACGCCTTTGGCGTAAAGCCCGTCTACGTGGGCATCGGATTGGCCCTTGTCGCAGGCATCATCTTCATGGGCGGTGTCAAGCGCATCGCCTCCGTCACGGAAAAGCTGGTCCCCATCATGGCAGTTCTCTACATGGGTGCAGGCCTGGCTCTGATCGTCATGAACGCCTCTGAGATCCCTACGATCTTCGCTCAGATCTTCTCCTGCGCTTTCTCCCCCAAGGCGGTCTGGGGCGGAGCGGCCGGTGTGGCCGTTGCTAAGGCGGCCCGCTACGGTATTGCCCGCGGCCTCTTCTCCAATGAGGCAGGCATGGGTTCCACGCCCCACGCCCATGCGGTCGCCCGGGTCGACCACCCCGTGGATCAGGGTATCCTCGGCATCGTCGCCGTGTTCATCGACACGTTCGTCGTGCTGAACATCTCCGTCTTCACCGTCATGTCCTCCGGCATCCTCAACACGAACTTTGACGCCAAAGGCGAGCCCATCAAGAAGGGCATCATCCTCGTGCAGGAAGCCTTCACGCACAACTTCATGGGCGACTTCGGCTACACCTTCATCGCCATCTGCCTGCTCTTCTTCGCGTTCTCCACCATCATCGGCTGGTACTACTTCGCTGAGTCCAACATCCGTTACCTCTTCGGCGCCAGGGCGCTGCGTCCCTATCAGATTCTGGTCGTGCTCTGCATCTTCGTGGGAAGCGCTCTGAAGATCGACCTGGTCTGGGAGATGACGGACTTCTTCAACGGCATCATGGTCATCCCCAACCTCATCGCACTCCTGCTCCTCAGCGGCAAGGTGGCCCAGTTGCTGAAGGAGTACAACGACGGCATACCCTACGACCCCGAGCGCCTGAAGTAGCGGTTCAAACTTTACACTTCACGTTTCACCAAAAAACAGCTCTCCTGTCCGGGGGGCTGTTTTTTTATCTATGCCCTGGGATGCCGCCCGGCTCCTTCGATGCTATAAGGAGCTGGCAGGCTTGTCCCGCTCTGTGAGATGTAGGTTCGGCATCCTGTTTGCAGCGTATTATGCTGCTAAAGCTCCTGATAAGTTTGAGTCAAAAAATTTAGTTAAAATATGTGGAGAAGGAGTATAAAAAATGTTAAAGTACAAAAATAATCATGGCACTGCTATCTGATGAGGGGGGGAAAAAATTTAATGAAGCTTAATCTGTCAAGGAAAATTGCACTGTATGTAGGGTTGCTGACACTAGTCGTATCCATAGCTTTTGGTTTAGTTGCCCTGAGGTTTGGCACATCTGCGGTGGAGGAGACTGCTGATGAGGCTTTACTATTACTTGCTGAGGAAGGGGCAGAAAAGCTCGAGACTTATATCCAGGGGGTCTTTGATGTCATAGCCACAATAGCTGATACGGGTTCCTTGAAAAGTATGAGCTGGGGAACTCAGCAATTCGCCCTCGAAAAGGAAGTGACACGCCTGAAAAGCTCAGGCTACATCAGTATGGGGGTCGTCTATCCTGATGGAACAACCCTTTTTACCGACGATAGTAAAGCGAACCTTGGTGACAGAGAGTATGTCAAAAAAGCTTTCAGGGGCGAGACCAATGTTTCAGATGTCATAATAGACCGCGTGACCAATACTGCGGTTCTCATGTATGCGACGCCGATTTATGATAATTTCGATAAAATCGGTGGCGTCCTTGTGGTGACCAAGGCGGGAAGTGATCTTACAGACATCACGGATAATATGGGTTATGGAAAAAACGGTTTTGCCTTTATTTTCGGTGCCGATGGCGCATTCTTCGCTCACCCAAATCGTGAGGCAATCATGAAACAGCTTAATATTTACACCGATTTAAAAGAGGGTGGAGTTTACGAGAATGTCGGTCAGGAGATGCAGAAGCTGGGGGTCGGGAATCCTGGCGTAGTCAGGTATATTGTCACTGAAATTCCCAGATTGGCCGGAGTCTATCCAATGAAGCTTACCGGATGGACTTTTGCTGTAGGAGCGCAGGAAGTAGATGTGCTTGCCAGATTGGGTGGCCTTAAAGCAGGCATTTATATTTCCGCAATAGTTTTTGTGATCTCAGGTATTCTTGTAGCTTTGCTTATCGGCAGAATCATTTCCAAGCCAATCACCAGAGTCAGTGAGTTTGCCGCAGGGATAGCCTCTGGAGATCTGACGTGTCATATTGATGAAACGTTCCTCAGGTTGGGTGACGAAGCAGGAGATCTGGCAAGAGCCTTTGAAACCCTTGGGGGAAGCCTCAGACGGACTATTTCGGAAATTCAAAACTCCGCTCAGGACCTGGCGGCTTCCGGTGAAGAAATGTCTGCAGCAGCAGAAAATTCCTCAGCTAATATGGAAAAAATGTCAGCATCCACTGAAGAAATCTCTGCAAGTCTTGAAGAAATAGCATCGGCAACTCAGGATATTGCAGCTGCCAGTCAACAAATGAACGCTTCGACTTCAGAGCTCCTTGAAAACATGGTTGAGGGTAATAAATCGGCAAAGGAGACCGAGGAACATGCAAGCAAAGTTCAATCTGATGCTGAAACAGGCCGGAGAAGATCGGCCAAGATTTACGCCGATTTAGATGCACGTATGAAGGAAGGCATTGAGAAAGCCAAGATTGTTAGTGAAATTTCCAGCATGGCGAACCAGATTGCTGCAATTGCAGACCAGACGAATCTGCTTGCATTGAACGCAGCTATAGAGGCAGCAAGAGCAGGCGAACAAGGCAGAGGCTTTGCCGTGGTTGCTGAAGAAGTTAGAAAGCTTGCTTCAGATTCGACAGAGGCAGTGGAAAGTATTCAGAGCCTTACGAAGCAGGTTCAAGTAAGCATCGAGTCGCTTATTGAAGATGCGAATGAGCTTCTCAGGTACATGAATACGGATGTGTCGGATGACTACAAGAGATTCCTGGAGACCGCACTCCAGTACAAGAAAGCCGCAGAAAGTTTTAGCGCGATAACGGGAAGTGCTGCGCAGATGGGTGAACAGGTTCTTAATGCAGTAGAAGGTGTGACTCGCTCAATTTCTGAAATCACTTCAACAATCAACCAAAGTGCTGATGGGGCCAGGTATATTGCCGAAGGGACAGAAGGGACCTCCAAGACAATGACGGATATCAGGGATGCTTCCGGCAAGCTGGCTGAGATGAGTGAGGAGCTAACCAGATTAGTGAGTCACTTTAAGGTTTAGATAAGGTTCAAACTTCAAACTTTAACAGCTCTCCTGTCCGGGGGCTGTTTTTTGTCCCTGATGTGTCCTGAATCCTTTGGTGCTATAATAAGCAAGTAGTTTTGTCCAGATTCGTGAGGGGGGGGGGAGGAGGTGTCTCAAACCGATCTGCTGGGCTACCGGACTCAGGTCCACTACTATTCGAAAAGGCTGCGGGCTCGACTGAACCAAATTTGTGATTTTCGTACCACGTTTGTCGAGGCTCCGTCCGGAGCCGGCAAGACCACGGCACTCCAGGATTTTTTTGCGGACATGGACAAAAACGTCAGGGTTCGGTGGTTTGTAGCCAGCGAGGAGCCCCCCACGTCCGGCTGGGCACGCCTGTGCTCTATCCTGAACGAGCTGGATCCCGATGTGGGGGCTGTGCTTCTGCGTCTGGGTTTCCCCAACGAGGAGAATCAGGGGGAGATTGCCCAGGCCCTCATCAGCCTGAACTGTGACGACGAAACCTATCTGATCTGCGACAACTTCCAGTTTCTGCAGAAGTATCTTCTCGCCTCCGTGTGGAAGGCCCTCATCGATCACGGCGGCGACGGCCTCAGGCTCATTGTCCTGACGCAGCAGCTCTCGTCCCGAGGCCTGGCCGTTCTGAGCAACGCGGACGTGCTGCAGATTAGGAATGAGGATCTTTGCCTGAACGCAAAGGAGATAGGGGAGTACTACCGCATGGCGGGGGTGGAGTTGGATGAGGAGCAGATGCAGAGCCTCTACCAATACTCCGAGGGCTGGATTGCCGCGCTCTACCTCCAGCTGGTGAGCTTTGCCCGCACCGGATCGTTCGAGCGGAGGGGCAGCATCTACGAGATGGTGGACGAGCTCTTTTGGAAGCCCCTTTCCCGAGAGGATAAAATCTTTTTTCTCCGGCTCTCGCCTTTCGACAACTTCACCGTCCCTCAGGTCTGCTTCCTCCTGGGGATTGAATTCCTTTCGGAGCCGCTGGCCGAGCGGCTGAACCGCGGTGCGTTCATGCGTTATGATACCGAAAGTCGCCGCTACTTTCCCCACGCGATATTCCTGGATTTTGTCCGCCTGGCTCTGTCGGACGAGCCGGAGCCGCTGCAGCGGGAGATCCTGTTCCGAGCGGGGGAGTGGAGCGTGTCGGTCGGCGAGAAGACGCAGGCATTGAACTTCTTTTACCGGCTGCGGGATTACCCGGCCATTCTGTCCATGAACCTTCGCTGCGTAGATATAGCCCGTACCCTTGTGGACATGAGCCGAGACGAACTGCTGCGCATCCTGCGAGATATTGTGGGCAACGCATCCCCGGCGCTGCGGCTGGAACATGCCTTCACCCTGATCTCCATCGCCTTTGAGGTCTTTACTCTGGGGGACAGACACCTGTACGAACAGCTCTGTACCGAGCTGAAGGAGCTTCTGGAGACCTGCACGATGGAGGAGGAGCGGCGCCGCGTTCTACTGGGAGAGCTCCATCTGGCTGCCTCCTTCGGGGGTTACAACGATATCGCGAAGATGGGCGAGGGGCACAGCCGTGCCTACGAGCTGCTGGGTCCGAACAGCACCCTGTTCGAGCCCGACATCCCCTGGACCTTCGGCTGGCCCTCCGTCCTGTGCGCGTACCACAGCAAAGTCGGCGAGATGGAGACGGAGCTGGAACATATGGATTATTACATCCCCCGCTACAGTGCCCTGACCTCGGGAAACGGCAGCGGGGCCGACGTTGTTTTTCGTGCCGAGACCCTGTTTTACCGGGGACGGGAGGCTGAGGCCGAGGCCCTGGCTCTGAAGGCGCTCCCCGTGACCCGACATTCCGGTCAGGAGAGTATCTACATCTGTTCCGCCTTCCTGATCCAGCGCATCGCCCTGATGCGAGGCGATGTTGTGACCTTTGAGAAGGGGGCGGCGCTCATTCAGGACAGCCTTCAGCGGTCCCGGCACTATGCGCGCTGTAAGAACCTTGCCGATACCGCTGCTGGGTTCCTGGCGGTGCTGATGAACGACCCGGACGGAGTTGTCCCCTGGCTTCAGGACAGCGAGTTGCGCAGCGGGCGGCTGCCTTCCCCGGCGCTCCCCTTCGCGCGGATGCTCCACGGACGCCTGCTGCTGTTGCTGGACCAGGAGACGGAACTGATGCTGCGCTCCGAGGAGTTTCTGGCCACGGCCCGGCGGTACCGGAGCGTGCTGGCCGAGGTCTATGTAATGCTCTGCGTTGCTGCCGCGCAGTACCGCCTGGGGCGTGAGTCCGAGGGACTTGACAGCGTGTGCCATGCTTTAGCCCTGGCGCTGCCCGATGGCCTGATCCTTCCCTTTGCGGAGAACGCCGATCTCCTGGGCCCGCTTCTGCCCGCCGCGCTGAAACGATTGCGGACGGCCGAGGGTCTTAATCTGACCCTGCTGAGGGACCGGTATGCTCAGGGACGTGAGGCTTTAATGCGGCAACGGCTGGGGACAGCTGCTGCCTCTGCGGTCTCCTTAACCCAGCGCGAGCGCGATATCGTGCAGATGGCCGTCGAGGGACGGAGCAACCGCGAGATCTCAGAACACCTCTTCCTGTCCGAGAACACCGTGAAGTTCCACTTGAAGTCGGTCTTCCAGAAGCTGGATATCCGCTCCCGGCAAGACCTGAAGAAGGCGCTCCGGGAGCATCCGCTGTGACGTTTTTCCAAGGCTATTGAGGTGACCCCCCGGCCATCAGGCCGGGGGGTTTCTTTTTCCATGAACCGCGAACCACGCGAACGACGCGACAGTTCAAAGTTATCAAGTCTATAAAGTTCAAATTAAGGGTTGGAATATCTTTGAACATTGAACATTGAACTTTCTTTTTTAACCACGGAAGGCCACGGAAATGGGTAATTTGTTGTTTTCTGCGCTAATCTGTGCGATACTCTAAAGTACCTCTATCGAGGAGGTGTCGCCTTGTCCATCGTTGTCGGTTTGGCTCTGCCCTTCCTGTGGCGGTGGCTGACTTTCCTTGAGTGGCATTTTTTCAGCCTTTTTCCTGAAGCCTCTTTTCCAAGTCCCTATATGGGGTTTATCGTCTTCGCCCTGTGGCATCTTCTGGCGTTTTTTTTCATGGCGCGCTGCGCCAGCTCTATTCCCGAGAAATGGCATCGGCCGATTTTGTGGTTGAGCGCTTTTTGCATGTCGGTCGCCTGGCTTCCCGCAGCGTCAAACTGGGGAGACTTTTCGCTTCTGAAAACTTTTTTGTTTCCCCTTCTTCCGGCATGGGGGTCAGCGGCACTTTTGCTTGCTTGGCTATGGCGGCTCTGTGGCATCGCTTTTTACAGCGGCGCCTTGACGCTTGGGTTTGCCTTCACTCTCGGTTCGGCGGTCCTCTTTTTTCTGGGGGAAATTCCCCGATGGCTCGTTTTCGGAGGGGTCGTTGCGCTGCCCTTTGTTGCCGTGCTCCTGTGGTCCCCTCCGCCCGAGGACAATTTTCCGGAGCCTTCCTTGTCTTCTCAGAGGGCCGGAGCTTTTCCCATGCGTCTCGTGTTGCGGGTGGCCGTCTTCTTTTCCATCTGCGCAATCTTTCATTCGATGCTGTTGACGCAGGTGAACGAAAATACCGTTTGGGTGTGGAAGATGACGGACCCTCTCTATGGGGTCGGTGCGTTGGTTGTGGGGCTGTTCTTTTACAGCAAGGCGACGATCGACCTCAGAAAAATCTATCTCCTCGCTCAGACGGCGCTGGGCTTGGGGTTGATTTTGAACATTGCCGTCGGTGAAGAGTACTCCATCGTTCCGGTCGGGCTTCTTCAGCTGGGCTTCGGCATTTTCGGCGCTTACGTTTTCAACCTCTTCATTTATTTGGGGATCCGGACTGGGAGAAAGAACGCCCTGGTGGTGAGCGCGCAAAGCCAGGCTTTGATCACCGCCTCCGTCCTCCTCGGCTTGGTCTTGTCCGAACTTGCGGTGTTTTGGATGCAGGCGACGACGCTCCCCTTTCAGTGGAAGTCCAGTTTGTTGGGCCTGGTGCTCCTTCTGCTCGCCAACTTTTTTCTGCACGACGACAAGGAAACCTTCGCGGGGTATGACCTTCTTCCTCCGGAACAGGAGCTTCCCGAAGCCGGGCGAACTCCGGAGGCCGAGGCCAGGCTTCAATCCCGTCTGCTGGAGCGAAGTTTTTCCCTTCAGGAGATCAAAGTTGCCTTGATGGTGACGGAAGGGCTTTCGAATTTGGACATGGCCTTGAACTTGAACATCACGGCAAACACGCTTCGGACCCACCTGAAAAATATCCACAAAAAAATGGAGAGCAGTGACCGCGAAAACCTTCGCCAGCGTCTTGAGTTCTTAAAAAACGAAATGTAAAAATGTAAATCCGAGGGGGGGGTGATAAAAATCACCCCCCGTACTTTTTGTGCTTTTGCGGGTAAAGTTTGAATATAAAGCGTTACAAGTTTAGCGGATTTTTTGAGGCTTCATGAGGTGGCGAACTTTTCCGACAGATTCCGAAAGAAGCTTATCCGCTGGGAAGCTCTTTCTCAATGCTTATTCTACGGGGGGTGATAAAAATCACCCCTCACTTTTTACGCTTTTATGGGTAAAGTGTGGACGAGGACGTGCGGTTGGGCGGCGTCTCTCGTCCGCCGCAGGCGTGGAACCGGAGATCATAAGGATAAGAAAAATTGAGAGGAGGAGGATGAAGGTGAAAAGGTGCGGTTTTGCGGTGCTCCTCGTGCTGGCGGTCCTCTGCCTGGCTGCACCGGGCGCGGAGGCGGCGACGTGGTACGTGAAGCAGGGTGGGGCCGGGGACGGCTCAACTTGGGAAAAGGCCAGTGGTAACCTGAAGCAAGTGATGATTGACGCACAGAATGGGCACGAGATCTGGGTTGCTGCTGGGACTTACAGCCCGTATGTCAACGACCCAAAGGACACGTTCCCTTTGAAGAAGGGCGTCAAGGTCTACGGGGGCTTCGTCGGGAATGAGACGGACTTGGATCAGCGCAACTGGGTCGTGAACCCAACCGTCCTGAGCGGCGACAAAAAAGTGTACCACGTCGTGACGGGCGGAACGGATGCGGCTTCCGACGACACGCGGCTGGACGGGTTCACCGTGACGGAAGGCAACGCGAAAGGCTCCGATGAGGACAGCTACGGTGGCGGTATGTACAACGGTGGCTCCAACCCGACGGTGGAGAACTGCACCTTCTCCGGCAACACGGCGGAGGAGCGTGGCGGCGGGATGTTCAACTGGAAGTCCAACCCAACGGTGACGAATTGCGATTTCTCCGGCAACGAGTCGGGGGCTTATGGCGGCGGGATGCACAACGAATATTCCAACCCTACTGTGACGAGCTGCGATTTCTCCGGCAACAAGGCGGCGAGTAAGTACGGTGGCGGGATGTACAACGTTAACTCCAACCCGACGGTGACGAGCTGTGACTTCTCCGGCAACGTGGCTGATCGTGGTGGCGGGATGTACAACACCAATAACTCCAGACCGACGGTGGCGAACTGCACCTTCTCCGATAACACGGCGAAGAGCAACGGCTTCGGCGGCGGCGGGATGTTCAACGATTATTCCAACCCGACGGTAGAGAACTGCACCTTCTCCGGCAATGTGTCGTCGTGGTGTGGCGGCGGGATGTATAACGATAATCATTCCGATTCGACGGTGGTGGCCTGCACCTTCTCCGGCAATGTGGCGGCGGGGTGTGGCGGCGGGATGTTCAACGATAGGTATTCCGCCCCGAAGGTAGTGAACTGCACCTTCTCCGAAAACACTGCGACGAGGGATGCCTACGACTGCGGCGGCGGCGGGATGTACAACGATGATTCTTCCAATCCGACGGTGGTGAACTGCACCTTCTCCGAAAATAAGGTGGGGGGGTATGGCGGCGGGATACGTAACTATGCTGGCTCCAGTTCGACCTTGGCGAACACGATCCTGTGGGACAACGTCGCCCCCGACGGCCGGGGGCCGGACATCTATCCATCTAACACTTTCACTCTGAATCACTGCGTGATCGGCACCGGCACCTACGTCGGCGACCCGAAGCTGATCTCGCTGGACATGGGGCTCAACCCTGCAACGGTCTCTGTCGACGTGTACGTCTATGGGTTGGGGCCCGGCAGCTCGGCCCTGGACGCGGGGCTGGACGTCGGCACGAATATCAAGGGCGTCGAGGTTCCCGATGTGGACCAGCTGGGCACGAGACGGCCGCAGGGTGTGAGCGTGGATATCGGTGCCTTCGAGAAGCCTGTGGACCCGGACCCAGACCCAGACCCAGATCCAGATCCAGACCCCGATCCAGATCCAGACCCAGACCCAGATCCAGACCCTGGACCCGACCCAGACCCAGGTCCTGGCCCTGATGAGCCCGACAAGCCTGATGACGAGCCCACTCCCCCGACGCCTACTCCTTCTGTTTATATTCCGCCAAGCGCGGTTCAGTGGCAGATCACCTGGGGTCGGAGCCCGCAGGGCGGCTTCTTCAAGGTGACTCTTTGGGTCTCCATCGAATCGGAAAGGCCCTTGATCGAAGGCTCGATCTGGGTCAAGGCTTTCGAGATAGAGAATATCATGACGAAGCTTCTTCCCGCTACTCATGCCAGTGGTCGTGTGGTCGCCTCTTCGGGTGGCTCCACCCATGCGACGGAGCAGAAACACAGCTACACGTTGCAGGTCACGGGCACGGTGGCCGAAAGCGCCAGGGACACCGCGCGGATCGACGAGGTGCACTACAAAGTGGAGGGCAGCGATGAGGAGAAGACGGCTCCTCTGGGAGAGGACGGCAAGGGCATCCTGCTGAAGGACATGACGACGGAGACCCCGAAGACGGATCCGGGCGGCGGCGGCTGTAACGCAGGCGCAGGCGCGATAGCGGTATTCGCGCTCCTTGGTGCAGCCGCCCTCCGTAGGAAAAGCTAAAACAGCCTGGAATAGCTAGCTGCCGAGGCTGGATGAATAGCATAGGAGCCCCCGGTCATCAGGCCGGGGGTTTTCTTTTTCCATGAACCGCGAACCACGCGAAAGCAATAACAGTTCAAAGTTATCAAGTTTATAAAGTTCAAATTAAGGGTTGGAATATCTTTGAACTTTGAACCTTGAACTTTGAACTTTTTTACACGAAGGGCATGGAAAAGAAAAAAGACCGCTTGGTTGACGCACTCCCCGAAAAACTACCCGAAAAACTACCCGGGTGGGTGAAGCGCATTCGGACGAAGCTCTGTATTATGTAACCGTACGGGACGATTTCTGGTGGGATACGGAAATGCTGGACAGGGAGGCGAGGCTTGTGCCCTTCATCAAATCAGTGGCGCCCTTGAGCGACTGGCGCCTGTTTGTAGAGATGGCAAGTGGCAGCTGGGTGGTGGTGGACATGCGTTCGAAGCTGGAGACGGCCCGTTACGCCGACCTCAGGGACGCGGAGCTGTTCCGCTCGGTCACCACGGATGGGGACTTCGTTTCCTGGGGTGACGGGCGCGTGACCGTGACGGCGCGCGAGCTGATGGACGCGGTTTTTTTTGACAGGAAGGCGCTGGAGTAGCACTTTTTTGTGACCGATGGAACAGATGGAAAGGGTGATTGGAACGGGGATGAGGAACGGAAAAGGCTCTTTGAGCGTTCTTGTTGTTTTGATGGCCCTAGCCCTGGCGGGCGCCTCGCGGAGATGTGCTTTGAACAGCATCTGGACGCCTGAGCCCCTTAAGAGAAGAGAGGAGAAGGGATAAAATCATGTCTGAAGTTATTTGGGTTCTCTTCCTGTTTTTTCTTGAATTCGCGATGCCGGTCGTCCTCATTGTGGGGCTTTTCTTTGGTATGAGGGCGCTCCACAAAAGGCAGCGCGAGAGGGAAAGCCTGAACGCCTCGCGCGGCGACGAAGTGGCCATGGAGCTGGAGAGAAAGCGGCGCAAGGCAAAGTGGATAGGGTACCTGGTCGCCCCCCTCTGGCTACTGACCTTTGTCGCCCTGCTTTGGATGGGGCTTCCCCTGCAAGTTGCCTTTGGGGTAGCCTCTTTGCCCCCCATTCTCCCGCTCTACTGGTCCAGGAAGCTATTGCGGGAGTACAACGAGGGGTTCAAGGAGCATTTTGCCGTCGCCGAGTTCTCGAAGGTCTTCAACAACCTGGATTACCGTCCGCAGGAGCGCCTGTCGATCCAGGAGGTGCAGTCGTTCTTCACGCACACCGACGAGGTGAAGGGCAACGACCTGATTTGCGCGGAGTACGAGGGCGTGCGCTTCGAGCAGAGCGACCTCGACATCGCTCACGTCTGGACGGAGACCGTCACTGACGATGATGGGGATGAGCATGAGGTGACGCGCAGCCGCACGGTCTTCGCCGGGAGGGCCATGCGGTTCGACTTCACGTCCGGCATATCCGGCCAGGTCCAGGTGCGCAGCTACGACTTCGATGGCGCGGCCGCAAAGCCCTCAGCCGGTGGGTGGCAGGAGGTAGAGACGGAGCTTGAGGATTTCAGAAGGCATTTCCGGGTCCTCGCGCTCGACCCCTTGGATGCGATGGCTGTGCTGACGCCCCAGATGATCGAAGGGATCTACGGTCTCCAGAGCGCTATAGAGGCGCCCCTTGCGATTATCTTCAAGGGAAATGCCATGTACGTGTTTATGGAGATGCAGCACGACGCTTTTGAGGCGAACAAGAAGCGGACCCTTCTGGAGTCCCGCGAGCTTCTGAAGCGCGACGTCCGGCTCGTCACCGATTTTCTGGACACGATGTACTTCCGGCGGCAGGAGGGCATCCAGCGGGCCAGGAATTTTGCTGAGGCCGAGTCCGAGTCCGGGGTTGCCCCAAAGGTTCCACTCCCTGCCAAGGGTTCCTGGAAATCCTGGAAGAGGAAGCTTCGCTATTTCTTCGGCGGGAAGCGGCTCAGGTATCTCCTCCTCGGGCTCTACCTTGTCTTTGTGGTCTACGCCGCCTTCAACCTGCCCCCGGAGATCGAGATGACCGAGGGGGGGACGATACCGTCCCTCGTGGTTTTAGGCATCATGGCGTTCTTCACGGGCGGGGCGCTGCTGGCGGGACGGTTCTTCATCGCGGCAGTTCTGGTTTTGTTGCTTTATTTTATGATCTAGGAAGAGTTCATCGGCTGAAAAATTGAAAGATAAGGGAGATGACTGGGTATGAGACGATGGAAGATGACGGCAGGGCTGTTTGTCCTTGCGGCTCTGTTCTGTGCCATGGCGGGGATGGGGACACCGGCGGCGGAAGCGGTCAAGGTCAAGGTTGAGGTGGATGTGGATGTGGACACCGAAAGCGGCACGGCCAAGCCGAAAAAACCGAAAAAGCCCGCCCCGGAGAACTATCCGGTGACGCTTCGGAACAGAACTGGCTCCAAGCTGTATGTGGCGCTCGTGTACTACGACGGCAACGCCAAGGACTGGCGCTGCCGGGGCTGGTGGGGCGTGGAGCCCGGCAAGGAGAGGTCGTTCAAACTGAACCACGTGCGGGGCAGGGACATCTACGCTTACATAGAGTACGCGGGAAAGGGAAACAGGCCCTTCACCAGGACCGGAACGGCCAATGGGGTGAACAGGCACGTCACAAGCGATGCGTTCTCGTATCTCGATAGGGATGCGAAGAAGGCTAAACTCAAGAAGCCCTACAAAGTGCATTTTGAGCACTGTGAGACGGGTGACGACAATTGGTGGTCTCTGACCATGAAGTAGCGGCGGAGCTCCTCTGAGTTCCTTTGGTGGATGGGTGTTGAAACTATGACAGGAAGGGCAAAGGTGAAAAGGGGAATGGAAAGCATGAAAAAAATGAAAAAAATGCTGGTTACGTTTTGTGTCGTTTTGCTTTTGGCGGGGACCGCGTCGGCCCTGACCGACGCGGAGTACCGGGAGATGATGAAGGACCCCGGTTTCGCTGCGGCCGACAAGATGCTGAACCAGGCGTGGGCTGAGGCAAAGAAGGCCATGCCAAAGGCTGCGTTCGAGACGTTGAAGAAGGAGCAGAAGGTGTGGCTTGCCAAGGGCCGGGACTCCGAGGCGAAGAAAATGGTGGAGATAGGCTTTACTGCCCCGGAGGCGTATGCCATGGTCACGGAAATTCGGGCTGGTGTAATCCGGACGGCCGTGGACAAGGCCTTTCTGATGGCCAACCCCACCGGGGCCCAGGGGTTTTACGTCCGTAAGGGCGGGAAGGGTGGCGAGGACGGGTGGCTCAAGGTCTACAACCGCTCCCTTCCCAACCTGGAGGCGCAGATCAAGGCCGTCCATGAGACCCCCGGAGGCGCGAATACGGGCGAGCTGTCCGGCAAGGGGAAATTGAAGGACGGGGTTGCGGAGTTCGTCCATCCTGAGGCCGAGGAAGTCAGGATGACCGTGACCTTCAAGGGCGACACGGCGACGGTGACCACCTCGGACGAGTTCAAGAACAGCGGCTGGTGCGGCATGGGAGTTGTGCTGGACGGGACCTACGTCCGTCAGAAGACGAAAAAGTAGTTTGGGTGTGGGAGGGATCAAAATGCAGTCAAGCGGGCTTTACATTGTTGGAATCCTGGCCGCGGTCGCGGTCCTGGTGTTTGTCTGGTACGTGTCCGTTCGGAACCGGTTCGAGCGGATTCGGGTGAAGATCGCGGAGTCGGAGTCGGGCATTGACGTGGCGCTCACGAAACGGTTCGACACTCTGACGAAGATGCTGGACGTCTGCAAAGGGTACGCGGGGCACGAGGCGGAGCTGCTGTCGAATCTGGTGAAGCTGCGCAGCTCAATGAGCGTGGACGAGAAGAACGAGGCGAACCGTCAGATGGACGAGGTCGCGGGACGGATCAACGTGATGGCCGAGGCCTACCCCGAGCTGCGGTCCAGCGAGAACTTCAAGGCGCTCCAGGACTCTATTGCCGACGTGGAGGAGCACCTGCAGGCGGCGCGGAGGATCTACAACATGAACGTCTCTTCGTTCAACCAGCTCCTGGCCTCCTGGCCGGCCGGCGTCGTGGGCCGCTCCTGCGGGCACGTGCCCGGAGTGTTCTTCGAGGCAGAGCCGCGCAAGAGGGAGGATGTGAAGATGGAGTTTTGATGGGTTGATGAGTTGATGAGAGGGGATGGGAGATGCTGGAACGTGTAAAAATTTCTAAGGAGGTATGAAAGATGAAGAAGGTGGGAAAAATGGGGAAAAAGTATTGGGGTGTTTTTTTATCCGCAGTGATGGGGCTCTGTTTCATCCTGGGCGGGACAGCTGCGGCCGCTCCGGCGCCCCTGCCGGTCTGGGAGGCGCCCCACATGGTGGGGCATCTGGAGGACGTGGGGACAACGGTCCGGCAGCTGGCGGACTCCTTCTTTATGGAGACCATTCTGGAGAAGGTTCAGACTCAGAGTGTCCTCCTCGGCTGGCTTCGTGAGTTTCCCATAGAGTCCGTCACGTGGGTTCGAGGGCTGTTGGAGGAGACCGAGGAGTTTGCCCAGGGCGACGAGCGGTATTTCCAGGGTGTGGTGCGCTTTGGGGACGACCCCGATGTCCAGGAGCTTCTGAAAAAGCTGTCGGAGGGGGTCGAAGAGGCGGAGGATGAGATGGCCTACGCTCTGCTGAAGGTGCCCGAAGACGAGGAGCTGAGGGGTTCTTTGGAGCTTTCCTTCTCGAACGCCGATGAGGAAGGCCTTTACGACATGGAGCTATGTACCTACGGGTGGCTCCGAGAGTTTGTAGGCGATTGGGACTGGGAGTTCAAGGTGTCCGTAGGGCGGGACGGGAATGACTTCGTCCTGCTGTACGGGGGCTCTGCTGATGACCTGGCAAGGGCGAAGGCGGCCCTGGAGGGCTCGGAGGGTCGGTTGGAGATCGCGCGCTCTTCGGAGCTCGGGAGCTTCGTGCGACTGAACGACGACGTGGACAGCACCTGGGCTAAGGAGCTCTTTAAAGACCTGAACTTCGATCTCCAGTTGCCCGGCTTCCTGGAGCTGTCCTTTGGGGTTAAGGCTGAGAAGATTGCCCTGGCGCTGCGACACAACCTCTATGATGTGGCTTTCGGCGGAGCGGAGAAGCCGGGCTCGGCTGCAAGCCTGCAAGACCCCGGCCTGAAGTTCGGTGGCGGCACGCCCTGGCTGGTTGGGATCGGCAGCGTCCTCCTGGAAAAGGGGCCCCTGCTCAAGTTCCTCTCCTTCATCAGCGGCGAGGAGGAGGAGGAGCTCGTCGAGAGTCTGAATAGTTCCCTGGGCGTGAGCGTGGAGACCCTCCTCGGGGCCTTCAGAGCCTTCGGGTTGGCCCTGGGCGGGGACACTGCCCTGTTCGGCGAGACCGCGCCGGGCCTGGGCGGCTACGCCTTCGTCTCCGGCGAGGCGGAGAGCATGAGGGCCCTGCTCCCTCTGATCAAGGGGGTCTTCGACTCGCTCGGCAACCTTGAGGAGATCGATCGCGAGGGCTGGGACACCTTCTGGTCCCTGGAGTCCGATCTCCAGGTTGATGGCGCTTTACCGCTCCCCCTCTTCGCGGGCGTGAAGGACGGTGTCCTGATGATGGGGATTCTGGATGAGAAAAGCCTTGAGAAGGAGCCCGAGCTGAAGCAACAGGATGACGGTGCGGGCCGGGTCCTCCTCGTCGAGGCAGACTTCGCCACCCTGACCTCCGGGCTGCTCGCTTTCTTAAACTCGCCCGCTCTCAAGAGGGGTCCCCAGATGGCGGAGCTGATGGGCTTCAACTGGCTGGAGGTGCTGAACCTGTGGGCCAATCTGC
>JAAYOR010000110.1 GCA_012520235.1 Fretibacterium sp. | reverse complement strand
AGGAAAAACTATCGACCGGCTCTTTGGAGCCGTTTTTATCAGAGGCTCCGAATGCCGTGTCGTTCACTTATGTCGAAGCGAAGCCCCCACGGCTTCGTCTTCGACTCAGTAGGCAACCAGGAAAAACTATCGACCGGCTCTTTGGAGCCGTTTTTATCAGAGGCTCCGAATGCCGTGTCGTTCACTTATGTCGAAAGCGAAGCCATGGAAGCGGCATGGAGCCTTTTCAGGAGTACTCCGGGACAGGTTTGTGAGCAACCCTGTTATTTTCTACACCTGAGTTGTCGAATTACCGACAACAATATGGTATATTAGGTGCATGTGTCAGTCATAGTTTCCCAGCTCAAAATTCAGGAGGGGGATTTTCCTTGAGGATCTTCTCGAACATCAGCGCGCTGCTGAACATAAACACCGTGGCCGAGAAAGAATCTCGGCTCTCCAAAATTGTGAAGAAGCTTGCGACGGGTCTGAGGATCAACTCCGCGGCGGACGACGCGGCGGGGCTTGCGATCACCGAGAAGATGCGGGCCCAGGTCCGGGGTCTGGACATGGCGGCTCGCAACGCTCAGGACGGCATCTCCCTGCTCCAGACGGCGGAGGGGGGGCTCCAGGAGATCCACTCCATGCTGCAGCGTATGCGCGAGCTCTCCGTACAGGCGGCCAACGACACCCTGACCGCCGAGGACAGGCGTTACATCCAGCTGGAGGTGACAGAGCTGTCCCGTCAGATCAACGCCATCGCCAACCAGACCCAATTCAACAAGAAAAAGATCCTGAACGGGGACATGGCCGCCCTGTGGAGCACCTCCACGAACGCGCTTGCCGTGGTCGTGAGGGGGCCTCTGATCTCGGTCGACGCGCTCGGCAACGTAAAGTCCGCGGCCGGCAACTACCGGGTCGTCTTCAACACCCGCCGCGAGGGCATGGAGAGCGTGCAGAAGAGCAACATCTTCTACCTTAAGCACGGCACGCGCGAGCGTAACGTGGGCGGCAGGTGGCTGGAGTCCGGCCTGGTGGGCATGACCGCCCTGAACATGGTGGAGGGGAGCTGGAACCTGGAGACCCGTGAGACCCCGTTCGGCGGCAGATGGTACTACCAGGGCGCCACGCCCTCCGAGCCAGCGGGCATCGGGGCGGTCATCTCCGCGTCCCCGACCCCGGACATCCTGCCGCCCGGCAGCTACCACCTCCGCGTCTCGGATCGCGTCCCCATGATGGCGAGCTTCGACGCCGCGCTCGCCGCGGGCGTGGTGACCGATGTGTGGCGCAGCAGCCGCAGCTCAAGCTCCAACTTCGACGCCCGGTTCGACATCACCGCGGGCGCGGGCGGCGGCACCTCCACCTCGCATGCATACCGCGACGATCTGAAGGGGACAAAGACCATGGCCGGTGGCAACGTGACCTTCGGCACGAGAGCAGCCAACGACGTCAACCTCTTCACCCACTACAGGGTGACGGGCAGCGACCGGCGCGACCTGATGGCGGGGGACATCACCCTGCACGAGACCTACGTGACGCACCAGGCCACAACGATGACCGTGAACCTGGACTACCAGGGCGCGGACAACACAGAGGCCACCCTGACCTACCGCACCGGGACCGGCAACACCCTCACGGCCACCTCCACCTGGCGGGCCGCAGCCGGGGCGTCATTGGACCTGACGGTAGGGAGCGGTCCCGGGGCGACTACGACAAACGTGGTCATCGGCGGCATGGACATCGATGGGATCAGAGCTGCGATCAACGGCGCCGGTATTACAAACGTGTCTGCGTCCATCAATCCCACGGGCGAAACGCGCCGTCTGACTATCACCAACGGCACCGCGGACATCCTCACCGTGACTGAAAATAGCGTTGGCGGCGGAGGACTGGGAGTGGCGGGGACCATAGTCAGTGGAGGGCAGCGTACAGGCGGCCCCAGGGACTACAATAGGAACTGGAACCTTACTGCCAACGGACGGACGCTGGATCAACTCAGAGCATCCATCAACGGCGTCAACGGCCTGAGTGCCTCCCTGACCGGTACCAGCGGTGCGAGACAGATCACCATCAACGGCGACGCCAACTACCATGTGACCCTCACCGCGACAGGCGACATACAGGGCGAGCTGAACCTGACAAACCACACCTTCAACCAGGCCGGGACGCACGCCACCACAGCCCGCGCCCACCTCCACACCGTCAACGCCGCCACCCAAGGTCAGAACCTGGCGGGCATCATCACGGCCCTGACGGACGTGGGCGGCTCCGGCCTGACGGCGGCCGCCACCAATACGGGCAACCTGCATGGCCTGAGCTTCACAGCCGCAGGCATGTATGATGTGCGCCTGTCCGGCACGACCATCGGGGAGCTCAGCCAAGGCGTTAACGCTGACAGGAGCATCTCGATCGGCCGAGGGGCGACCGTGGAGACGGGGGACCGAGTCTACGAGGACTACAACGTCACCATTGACAACTTGGGCAACCGGGATGCATATGGCATCGCCACGAGACTCCAGGAGGGCATCAGGGCCGCGCTCGGGGGCGACGATCTTACCAACAACAACAATGCCGCGAACGTTACGGTCGTCGGCGGAGGCGATACCCGCAACCTGCGGTTGGAAAGCGGCGCGGCCTCCGGGTATCGGATCAGGATCACGGGAGGGACGCACGACTCCCTGAACGACGTCTGGGGCGGCGTGACCGAGGCGAACCGAGGGGCGGCGGCCGTCGGCGCGGGGGACATGGACTACGGCAGGCAGACCGATGTGGTGAACGTGACAGGCATGAACATCTGGGATGCCCGCATCGCACTGGCGGCCGCTTTCGCGGGACGGATCACGGCCGAATGGGAGATCACACCCGACCACACGACCACGCCCCCTCAGCACAACGGGCAGATCAGATTCACCAACATCTCCACCGGGGCGAACCGCCGCCGGTTCAGGATGATCCAGGCCGGGACGGACACGGGAGACGGGGATAACGCGAACCGGAAGCTGTTCGAGACCATGGGGCCTCTCTGGTCGAACGCCGAAAACTCGGGCGCGGGCACGCACAGCGCAACCTCCAACACCCTGCAGGCGCACGACCGAGTCACCCTGGCCGTGACCTGGGACGGCAACAGGGCCTCGAACGCTGCGCAGGTGTCCGGAAGCGGAAGCGTCACCCTGTGGGAGGGCACGGGCGCGGGCACCGCGACTCAGAACGCGACCGCGATCAACAACCGTATCGGACACAACCTGTTTACGGACTTCACCTTGCGGGACGAACTCGAAAACGAAGCGGACTTCAAAAACACGCCAGAGGTGGACTCCTGGATGATCTTCACGCAGGCTGCTGCATCGGGGGGCGACTGCATCGACCTGACGCTGTACGACGGGCTCTACCCGCAAGCCGGGATGCCCGACGGCAACAACGGCGGCGTGACGACCGGCATCACCTACGCCTTTAACGACGGCGTGCTGGACGGCCGGACTCTGGCGCTCAACCAGCTGGTCCGGAGCAGCGCGACGACCGCAGCGTCGCTGACCCACAACATGACCTTCGGCACGGTGCAGACCGCGAACTTCAGCTACGGAGAGCGGGCAGGCGCCGGGAACTACTGGGGTAACACGGGGAGCGCCACGCCTTGGTACGCGCACTCCTACTACGGAGGCGACACGACATATTTCTTCGCCAACGGCAGCGACCCGACGCACGTGGTGACTGCAGCGGAGGTCTACAAGCAGAGCGACGCCAACGCGTCCCTGATGTTCGAGTACGACGGGAGCCAACTGACGGTGCGGGCGCGGGGTTTCGACCGGAACGGAGGCGTCATCGACACGGACGCCGCCCCGGAGGTCGTCCCCAACATGGGGGACGTGACCCTGGCCGGCATCCACTTCACCAACCTGCAGATCAACACGGGGCTCCTCACGCCGGGCGACAAGTTCGTGATCAACGTGGCGGCGGCGGCCAAGCTGGACGCCATGAACACGGCCCCGTCGAACGCGGCCAATTTCCAATCCACGGCCAACGTCGCCGTGAGCGGCGGACCGTTCCGACAGAACCGCCCCGATTGGGGCACCTCCGCCCAATTCCGTCTGGCGAACAACGCTGAGAACGGGGCGACCTTCGACCTGCTGGGCTACTTTGTCGATCCGTTCAACGGCAGCAGCGACGTCGAGGGCCTGGGCTACTACAAGGGGACCATCATCCTGAAGGGCGAGGCGGGGGGCTTCGCGGCCGGGAGCACGGTCGGCGCACCGGACGACGCGGCGGCTGGCTCCAACCGTGCGGTGCTGGAGGTCAACTATCAGGGTGACCTGAGGCCTTCGGCGGGGGCGCTGGTGACCAGCGTGTACCTCCGCAGCATGGAGAGCGGCGGCAGCAAGAGCCTCAAGGACTACATCGGCGGTGTCGGGTACTCGAACTACAGGTACGGCATCCGTGCCGACGGGACCTACGGCCCGCTCAACGAGGCGGGCTCGGAGCGCTACAACCCCTACAACGCCTCGCTGATCTTCGACGTCCTGGAGGCGTACAACGGCTCCCTGAAGTTTCGGGTGCAGGCTCGGGTCGTGGACCGGGACGGCAAGCAGTGGTACGTGGAGGACAACGACGTGCGGCTCAATTTCGGGGCAAACACCGCCAAGAACTCCGCCGCGAACCCTCCGCTCGCCCCGACGGAGGTGCTCAACCCCGTGACGCTGTTCGCGGACTCCGAGTTCGGCGGGTTGGTCTTCGACGAATTCACCCTGTCCGACAAGGGCGGCTGGAAGGCTGGCGACCGCTTCACCCTTTCCCTCACCGCCAGCGGCTTTGAGGACGGAAGCAGCGAGAACGCCCAGATGGCGCCGGGGTACAACCGTATCATCGACGAGATCGACCTGTTCTCGGACAACCGGGGCACCAACATGCCGCACGCCTTCCGCTTCAACGAAGGCGTGCTGGACAACCGCAAGATCGACCTGGGGATCTACCAGCTTGTGAACAACCTCGCCAAGCCGGAAAGCGGCCACTTCTGCAAGGACCAGGTGATGGACGGCACGCTGTCGCTGACGTTCGGAGGCTACCATCCGGACGGGGACCTCACGGTGAGCAACGCGCTGACCTTTGACATGAACTACCGGCGCGGGATCGATGCGGGGCGGGCCCACTACTACAGCCGCACCGAGGACATCGCCCAGTTCTACACCCCGGACGGGCGGTTTATCCTGGATGGCAACTCACAGGAGCTGACGATCCGTCAGGACGACCGGGAGACCCGGGTTACCTTCGGCGGCCTGGCGGAGATAGGCAAATTGGCGGAGAGCGTCTCCGATCATATCTGCCGCAACCTGCTGATGCAGCGGGGAGAGTACGGCTTTTTGGGGAACGATCCCCAGCCGCTCAACTTCAGCCCGGACCTCATGAACGAGAAGGATAAGCGCGAGATCTTCCAGTTCGTGAACAACATCCCCGGCAAGAGCCAGAACGAGGCCGTCGTCGGGACCTTCCTGGCACATTCGGTGCTGCCGGGCGAGAGGAACCGTCTTCGCTTTTACGGGAGCGAGGATCTTCTGAAGGCGCTGGGGTTTGCAACGATCCAGGAGGCACAGGACACCGAGTTTATCGTGAACGCCTTCGACGCCCACAACGGAAAGCCGGTGGGAGACCCGATGCGCGTCAGAGCCGGAGAGCGACTTTACGGCCTTCTGGAGGGCAACGTGGCCCTGGACGTCTCGGGTGACATCGGCCTGAGCCGCATCACCTACGACAGGGCCAGCGGCACGTTCGACACGGATCTGAAGGCGAAGTTTGAGCACTTCGTCCACCTTGCGGACAGCACGGCCAAGCTTCAGATCGGGGCCAACGAAGGTGAGGACCTGATGCTGAGGCTCGGGGACATGAGGGTGAAGGCCCTGGACCTGGAGAACCTGGACCTGCGCAGCCGGGAGTCTGCGGCGCGCAGCATCACGCGGCTGGACAACGCGATCGACCGGGTGTCCTCCCAGAGGGCGGCTATCGGGGCGCAGATCAACCGCCTGGAACACACCATCCCGCAGCTGGACACGGCCTCGATAAACCTGACCGCCGCCGAGTCGCGGATCCGGGACGCCGACATGGCGCGGGAGATGATGGAGTTCACGAAGCTCAACATCCTGGTGCAGGCGGGCATGGCGATGTCGCTTCAGGCGAACCAGTTACCGTCGGCCGTGATGCGTCTTTTCTCATAAAAAGAGCACAAAAAAAGGAACCGCGAACCACACGAAAGACACAAAAAACACGAAAAAGGGGCTCCTTTGCGGGGGCCCCTTGTTTGTTGTGGCTTAAGTCAATTGGTGCAGTTCCTTGTAATTTCAAGTGCCTGCTCATGTTTCTTCTCTTTCCGTGTTTTTCCGTGTATCCCGTGGACTTTTTTATGTTTTATTCTTTCGGCCAGTAGCACTCAACCTTTATTCGGGCATCGGCCTCAGAGAGGTTGAACATCCTGGCCACCCTCGCCACCGTCTCGTCCCTCGAAGCGCCAAAATCACGGCAGGTGTTTACAGCCCCCTGAATATTGCCTTCCTCTCGCCCCTCGGCTCTACCTTCCTCCAGTCCCGCGGCTCTCCCCCTGGTCAGAGCACTATCCAGTATGTTCAGCTGGTAGCGCAGCCCGTCCTGATACCGGTCAAAACGTGCACGCTCCTCCGCTGAAAGCGCCAGGTAGTCCAGACGCTTCTTGGCCTCTTTGAGACCGGGCGCGCTGGCGTCGGCTGGGATGGCCTGGGTCTTAAAAAAGTACATCCACTCATCTATCTTCTTGCCATAACGTTCCTTGTAGTTCCCCACGCACAAAAAATAATACTCCGGCATGACATCCCCACCGAACTCAGGGGTCGCCTGTGCAGCCCTGCGGACCAGAAGACGGTCCCCTTTGTGCAGGCCTATCATCTCCGTCCGCCCGTGGTAGATGTAGTCGGTGTTCTCACTGGAGTCCAGAGGGTGGTAAAGGATGCTTATGGAGATGACCTTCGCAACCTTCTCGTAATCGTCCCCGGAGCTGAGACTTTCCACCACAGCCTTGGACGTGCCGAAGAGCACCCGCTGGAGATAGTTGAACTCGTGTTGCGTCTGAATTTCGATTATTATCTCCCGACCCTCAGAGTCCCGGCATCTCAGGTCCACCCTGTTGTTCCGCTCGTCGATGCTGTCCTTGTTCGACTCGCTCTCAAGGATGTTCTCAATCCTGATATCCTCCTCAAGAAGCGAAGTCAGAAACCCCTCAAGGATGTCGAAGTTGGCCTTGTTGCGCAGGATGGACTTCATAGCCCAGTCAAACGTAACAAGCCTCCGTTCCTTTGCCATACAACCTTCCCCCCCTTCCTCTTTTTTATTATGGCTTGGATTTACATTAAACGCAAGGCAAGGCAATCCCCCATTGCTTGACCGAGTTTTTACAGTGTGGTAATATTTACGAAGACCAAATGGTCGACCAAATGGAATGCTCCTTTCTGCGGGACTCCTTTTAGTTGGCCGGATTTTTCAGCTACATCAGTCTCACATCCGCATCTTCCGTATACGAGGGAGGGTTGATTTGTGCTGATATCAAAAGTCACCTGACGCGTCGTTTTCAGGGCGCAACGGGACTTCCTCCCCTTTTCCTCCATGGCCTTCGCCATGATCCCATTTCCTTTTGCGCTCTGTCGTCCGGGAGGTACCCTGACGTCCTGGAGCTCCATAAAAGCCCGCTGATTGACAAAAGAATCGACAAAAGAGCTGAATGGAAAAGCCCTGCGAGGCGCACTCGGCGACTGCCGCCTCAAGATCTCCGCCATCAAAAAGGAGGGGTCAGACTTTGCTCAGATATGCTATCCGAAGAATTTTACTGCTGATTCCCGTCATCTTAAGCGTCATGGTCATCATCTTCACTATCCTCTACTTCACCCCCGGGGACCCTGCGCGCATCGCGCTGGGGCAGGAGGTGACCCAGGAGGCCATTGAGGCCTTCAGGGCTTCTTACGGCCTGGACGATCCCTATCTCGTGCAACTGGGCCGCTATCTCTACCGCGCAGTTTTCCACCTGGACCTCGGCAACTCGTACATCATGAAGAGCGCCGTCTCCTCAGAGCTGGCCAACCGAATCCCCACGACGATGAAGCTGGCCTTCTGGTCAGTCGTCTTCAGCACGGTCGTGGGCATCCCGATGGGAATCATCTGCGCCATCCGCCAGTACTCGATCCTCGACAGCTTCGTGACTCTCCTCACCCTGCTCGGGGTCTCCATGCCGACCTTCTGGATGGGGCTTTTGTTCATCCTGGCCTTCTCCGTCCACCTCGGCTGGTTCCCCTCCATGGGCTTTGACACCGTCAGCGAGATGGTGCTCCCCATCCTGACCCTCTCCGGGTCCTCACTGGCCATCATCGCGCGCATCACCCGCTCCAGCATGCTTGAGGTCATCCACTCCGACTACATCCGCACGGCGCGGGCAAAGGGACAGAAGGAGAGCGTCGTCATCATGAAACACGCCCTGCCCAACGCGATGATCCCCATCATGACCATCATCAGCATGCAGTTCGGCATGTTGCTGGGCGGCTCCATCGTAACCGAGGCCATCTTCTCCATATCGGGCGTGGGCCGCCTGATGCTTGAGGCCATCAACACGAGAGACTATCCCATCATTCAGGGGGGCGTGCTGTTCATCTCCATCGCGTTCTCCCTCATCAACCTGACGGTGGACATCCTGTACGCCTGCATAGACCACCGTATCCACATGAAGTGACAAGGGGGGGACGTTCAATGGCTATAAAAAGCAACTCACTCTGGAAGCTTGCTTTCATCCGCCTGAGGCGGAACTATCTGGCTATCCTGGGGTTCATCGTGTTGTTCATCCTGGTCTTCGTGGCCATATTCGCAGACCAGATATCGCCTTACGGCTACGAGCAGCAGGATTACATGATGATCCGGCAGGGGCCCTCCGCCAAACACCTTCTCGGCACCGACGAGTTCGGGCGCGACGTGCTCAGCCGCCTCATCTACGGCTCCCGTATCTCGCTGCAGGTGGGGTTGGTGGCCGTCGCCATCTCCCTGTTCGCAGGGGGCGCCATCGGGGCCATCGCCGGCTACTTCGGGGGCCGGATAGACAATATCCTGATGCGCATCATGGACATCCAGCTGGCCATACCCACCATCCTCCTGGCCATCGTCATCTCGGCCGCGCTGGGGCCCGGCCTCTTCAACCTCATGGTGGCGGTGGGTATCACCTCTATTCCGCGCTTCGCGCGCCTCATGAGGGCCTCCGTGCTCTCCATCAAGGGGATGGAGTTCATTGAGGCGGCCCGCGCCATGGGCGCCAGCCACACGCGCATCATCCTTATTTACATCCTGCCCAACTGCATGGCGCCTCTGATCGTCCAGTCCACCCTCAGCGTGGCCAACGCCATTCTCTTCGCTGCAACCCTGAGCTTCCTGGGGCTCGGCGTTCAGCCCCCGTTCCCCGAGTGGGGCGGGATGCTCTCGGCCGCCCGACCGTACCTCCGCACCAACGCTTACCTCAGCATCTTCCCGGGGCTGGCCATCATGATAACGATTCTCGCCCTGAACTTCCTGGGCGACGGACTCAGGGACGCTCTCGATCCCAAACAGAAACGGTAGGCCCGACATGTCAGATAAAAATACTCAGGCTCCTCTGCTTGACATTCGCGATCTTTCCATCCGCTTCAACACGGACTCCGGGGTCGTGCACGCGGTCAACCACCTCAACCTCTCCCTGCAGAAGGGCAAGGCCCTGGGCTTTGTGGGCGAGACCGGGGCGGGCAAGACCACGACGGCTCTGGCCATCCTTCATCTGATCCAGTCGCCCCCCGGCGAGATCACCAGCGGCGAGATACTCTTTGAGGGTCAGGACATCCTCAGGATGACCGAGGCCGAGCGCAGGGACATACGCGGCAACAAAATCGCCATGATCTTCCAGGACCCCATGACCTCCCTGAACCCCATCATGACCGTGGAGGATCAGATAATGGAGGTGGTCTCGCTCCACACTGATGCCAAGGGTGAGGAGCTCCGAAACAGGGCCCATGAGATGCTGCAGATGGTCGGCATCCGCCCCGAGCGCGGCAAGGAGTTCCCCGACCAGTTCTCCGGCGGGATGCGCCAGAGGGTAGGGATAGCCATCGCTCTGGCCTGCCGCCCGACGCTGCTCATCGCGGACGAGCCGACCACGGCCCTGGACGTCACCATCCAGGCGCAGGTCATCGACCTCATCAAACATCTTCAGAAAATGGTGGAGACCTCGCTCCTCCTGATCACTCACGACCTCGGCATCGTCGCTGAGATATGCGACGAGGTCGCCATCATGTACGCCGGCCGGGTGGTGGAGTACTCGGACCTCCGGCAGCTCTACACCAAGCCGATGCACCCTTACACCCAAGGGCTCTTCAACGCGGTGCCCCGGCTGGACAGCGAACCGGGAGGGCGTCTTGCCGTGATCCAGGGGCTCACGCCCGACCCCACGGACCTCCCCGAAGGGTGCAGCTTCTCGCCCCGCTGTCCCTACGTGCAGGACATCTGCCGGCAGGAGGCCCTGGGCCTGAAGGAGTACGAGCCCGGGCACTTTGTGGACTGTCATTTTCCCCTCGGGATGAACGGAGGGCTGGGAGCATGAGCACAAACATCACGGCTGCCGAGAACCTTCTGGACATACGCGGCCTGAAAAAATACTTCAATGTGGGCAAGAAGCTGCTCCACGCTGTGGACAACGTCTCTTTTACCATCCCAAGGGGCAAGACCCTGGGGCTCGTCGGAGAGTCCGGGTGCGGCAAATCCACCCTGGGACGGGTCGTCATCGGCCTGCTGGAGGCCACTGCCGGAGAGGTGTTCTTCAAGGGCAAAAACGCCCTGAAGTTCAACGCCCAGGAGCGAAGCGAGTTCCGTAAACAGGCGCAAATCGTCTTTCAGGACCCCTTCTCCTCACTCAACCCCCGCATGTCCGTTTATCAGCTGATCGCCGAACCGCTCATCATCAACAAAACCTGCAGGAACAACACGGAGGTGAGCGAACGGGTCAAGGTGCTCATGGACACGGTGGGCCTGGCGGAGCGCCTGATCACCTCCTTCCCTCACGAGCTGGACGGGGGCCGGCGCCAGAGAATAGGCATCGCCCGCGCCCTGGCCCTGAACCCTGAGTTCATCGTCCTTGACGAGCCCGTCTCCGCCCTGGACGTGAGCATTCAGGCCCAGGTGCTCAACCTGCTGGCGGACCTCAAGGACGAGAGAGGCTACACTTACCTCTTCATCTCCCACAACCTCAGCGTCGTGCGCTACGTCTCGGATGAGGTCGCAGTGATGTACCTCGGCCAGGTGGTGGAGAAGGCCAGCAACGTCATCCTCTTCCAGGAGCCCCTGCACTTCTACACTCAGGCGCTCCTCTCCGCCGTGCCCGTGGCCGCGCTGGACATCAAAAAGGACCGGATACTCCTGGAGGGCGACGTGCCGAGCCCCATCGACCCGGCCCCCGGATGCCGTTTTGCCTCTCGCTGTCCAAACCGCGAGGAGATCTGCACCTCCGAGGGACCGGCCCTGATCGAGGTACGGCCCGGCCACTGGGTCGCCTGTCACAGGGTCAAGCCGGAGCCCGGGAAGGCATGAGCTCCGGACCGAGGGACGACGACGTCCTCCGCTGGTACGTGGGAGTGCCCATCGGCACGAACCCCCTCATCCTGATGGACTTCGCCACGGTCCTCGTCCTGGTTTGGGCCTTTGCAATTACTGCTGTGGTCCTGCTCCAGCTTTTCTTCGGCCACTCCCTGACGGGAGAGCACATCCAGGCCGCCGCACGCCTTGCGACCCGCCTCGTCCTTCTGGCCGCGGCGGGGTTCGCCATCATCTCCTTCCTGCTGCTCCGCAACCGCTACACAGCCCTCTACCGGCTCGACCGGGAAGGACTCTACTGCGAGAACATGAGGATGGGTTGGGGTGAGGGCGGGCTGGGCGAGCTGAGTAAAAGTTTCCACTGGCGCCCCTTTGCCGTCCCGCCCCTCCGGGACCCTGCCAAAAGCGTCACCAAAAAGGTCCCCTGGCGGCTCGTCGACAAAGTCCTGCCCCTGGAGGGCACGCGCACGCTCCTCTTCAAATCGGGGAGAGGGACCGCCGCGCGGGTCTACTGCCCCGACGACGGGACCTTTGAACGGGCACTCCGCTTCGCGCGCGCTCACATACCGGAGGACGCGCGGAGCGGGCCTGAAAAGGAGCTGCAACAATCATGAAGACGCTGCAACAACTGACACAGGAGAAGGCCGAGGAGGTTATCCTCTGGCGCCATCGTATCCACGAATACCCGGAGCTGAGTTTTCAGGAGTTCCGCACCGCAGACCTCATCGAGGAGAAGCTGCGCTCCTTCGGCATTGACGCGATACGCCGCATCGGCAGGAGCCAGACGGGCGTCTGCGCGGAGCTTCACGGGACCGGGACGAGCGGGCCCGGACTCTGCATCGGGCTCCGGGCCGACATCGACGCCCTGCCCATCCAGGAGCAATCCGGCGTCCCTTACGCCTCCAAGCGCGACGGGATCTTCCACGGCTGTGGGCACGACTCTCACGCCGCCATCCTGTTGGGGACGGCCTGGCTTCTGAGCGACCTCCGCGACCGCTTTTCCGGCTGTGTCAAGTTCTTTTTCCAGCACGCTGAGGAGGAGCTGGGCGGCGGCGCGGAGTTCATTGAGGCGGGGGTCCTGGAGAACCCGCACGTGGACGGGGTCATGGCCCTCCACGCGCTCCCCGACATCTACGTCGGAGAGATAGGCGTGAGGGACGACTTCATGACCGCGGGGGTGGACCGCCTGAAGATCACGGTCGAGGGCAAACAGGCCCACGGCGGCTATCCCCACTACGGTGTGGACACCATCCTCGCAGCCTCCACCATCGTCACAACCCTGCAGACCCTGGGGTCCCGGGAGCTGGCCCCCACGGACTGCGCGTTCGTCACCTTCGGCCGCATCGAAGGTGGGATATCCAACTCCTACATCGGCGGCCCCGTGACCCTTGAAGGAAGCATCCGCTACCTCCGGAAGACCACTCAGGAGCTCTTCCATCGCAGGGTCCGTGAGATAGCCCTTCAGGTAGGACAGGCGCTGCGCGCGACCGTGACGGTGGAGATAGTCCCGGAGATGATCCCCACCTGCGTGGACAAGGCCTGGGTGGACCGGATCCGCAGGGTCTCAGCCTCCATCGCCTCCGTCGAACGGGTGATCGACCTCCCCTCCCCCGCCATGGGCGGAGAGGACTACGCCTATTTCCTCGAAAAAGTCCCGGGCGTGCTCTTCCGCCTGGGGGTCAGGACCCGAGGCGGGCCTCACTGCCCCACCCACTCCGTAGACTTCTACGTGGACGACCGGGCCATCCCCATCGGCATGGAGGTCCTTGCGGCAGCTGCCCTGGACGCCCTCACGGAGGGCGCAGGATCGTCTGCACCGAAAGAGAATCCCGGACGCCATCCGGCCCCATAACATAAAAAAAGGAGTCCCCCATGCTGCACAGAGACAGACTGGAACGCCTCATCGAAATCCTGAAGGAAAGAGAGCTGGACGGGGTCTTTATCGGACCCTCCTCGGATCTGAAATACCTCACGGAGCTGGATTTTTTTCCGGACGCACGCACCAAGGGGCTGTTTGTCTCCCGCAAGGGCCGGGCCTTTTTCCTCTGCCCCGTCTCCCACCGTCACTCCGTGACGGACCTTGAGGACGTTCCCATCCTTGAATGGCAGGACAGCGAGGGTGCGCACGGCGCCTTCAGGCGCGGCCTGGAAGGCGCAGAGCTCCCCTCAAACCCGACCCTGGCCTTCACCAAAGGACTTGAGGCCGGGAGCATGCTGGAGCTCGTCGAGGGGCTGGAGGTCCGGTGCGTCAGCGGGCTGAACCTCCTCATCCCTCTGCGCTCCGTCAAGTCCCGGGAGGAGCAGGCCAAAATGCGTCACGCCTCCGCCATGTGCGATTCGATGATGGAGGCACTCGTTGGATACCTGCGCCCCGGCCTCCGCGAGCGCGAGGTCCGCAACTTCATCATGAACTTCCACGAATCCCGTGGGGGCAAGCCCCGCGTGCCCTGCGTGGCCTCCGGGCCCAACAGCTGCCACTCCCACTATTTTGGAGACAATGACCGGGCCATCTCGGAGAACGACATCGTCATGATCGACTCCGGCGGCTGGTACAGCGGTTACAGCCACGACATGACCCGGACCTTCTTCATCGGCGGCGCCACGGAAAAGCAGCGGAGGGTGTACGACATCGTGCTTCAAGCTCAGTCAGCAGCGGAGGCAAAAGTCCGCCCCGGAGCTGTCCCCAGCGACCTCGACGCGACGGCCCGGCGCATCATTCAGGACGCCGGTTACGGGCACGCCTTCCCTCACAGCCTGGGGCATTCCATCGGCCTGGACGGACAGGAGCTCCCGCACCTGAACCACTTCAACCACGAACCTCTCGTCTCGGGGAACTGCTTCAGCGTCGAGCCGGGAATCTACCTCCCGGGAGAGTTCGGGGTGCGCATTGAGAACATCGTCCTGGTCACGGATACGGGGTACGAGCCCCTGAATCGTTTTTCCAAAGAACTCGTCATCCTATGAGTATCCCTATCATGGGGATGGACGCTTAAAAACAAATTAAGGAGGAAGGTATTTATGAAGAAAACGTTCAGGAAATGTCTGTTGCTCTGCGGGATCGTCCTGGTCGGCGTCCTTCTGGCAGGCTCGGCAGCCGTCTCGGCGGAGATGGAGGTCTTCAACATGGGCCTGGCCACCGACGCCAAGAACCTGGACCCCCACCAGGCCACGGACACCATGTCCTTCACCGTCTGCAAACACATCAACGAGCCGCTGGTGACGGTGGACGGTAAGACCAAGCAGCTGGTCCCGGTCCTGGCCGAAAAATGGGAGCTCATCGACCCTGAGACCTACAAGTTTTATCTGAAGAAGGGCGTGAAGTTCCACAACGGCGACGAGTTCACCGCCGAAGACGTCGTCTTCTCCCTCAAGCGCGTCATAAACGACAGCGTCCACGCAGGGAACAGAGGGAAACAGATAGACCCCGACGGCTTTGAGATCCTCGATCCCCACACCCTGATAGTGAAGACGAAGGGCCCCATCGGCGGCTGGCTTGAGTCCATGAAGCACCCCTACGCCAGCATCTTCAGCAAGCGCGCTGTCGAGGAGGCGGGCGAGGAGTATTTCCGCAACCCCGTGGGGACCGGGCCCTTCAAGTTCAAGAGCTGGACCAAGGGCGAGAAGATAGAGCTGGAGCGATTTGACGACTATCACGGCAAAAAGGCGAACTTCAAGGCCCTGAACTTCTGGGTCATCCCCGACGACAGCAGCCGCGTCATCGCTCTGGAGACGGGCAAGTTGGACATGACCTATGCCGTTCCGCCCAACGACGTCCAGACCCTGGGCGAGTCGGAAAAGACCAAGGTCGTCTCCTCACCCGGGCTCCGGCTCATCTACCTCGGGATGAACACCCAGAACAAGCCGCTGGACGACCCCAGGGTCCGTCTGGCCATGGACTATGCCATCAACAAGGAGGCCTACGGGCAGGTAGTCTACCAGGGCCAGTCCGTCCAGCCGGACGGTCCCCTCGTCCCGGCCAGCACCTTCACTCCTAAGGACGCGGCCCCGTGCCCCTATGACCCCGAAAAAGCCAAAGAACTGCTGAAGGAGGCGGGCTATCCTGACGGCTTAAAGCTGGAGCTCTGGACTGGCAACCTTCAGGACAACGTCAACGGCGCCACGGTGCTGCAGTCCATGCTCTCTCAGGTCGGGATCACCCTGAACATCCAGGTCTTTGAGCCCGGCGCCTTTCAGGCACGGCTCAAGAACGCCGACCACCAGCTTTACATCGCTCAGTGGGGGATGCAGACCATACGCAACGCAGGGGACTATTGGAACACCCTTTTCTCCATCGGCAGCATCGGCTCCTCCAACTGGGCCATGCTGAACGATGCGGGGCTGGAAAAACTGCTCCGAGCCGTGGAGGTCTGTGTGGACGAGCCGGAGAGGACCGAACTGCTCCAGAAGGTCTGGGACAAGCTCTATGAGCTGCACCCCGTCGTCCCGCTCGTCGTCCCGAACGAGCTCTACGGAGCGCGCAAGGATCTCCTCGGGGTTGAGGACCTCGTGGACGGCCAGCTCAACTACCTGGGCAACCTCCACCTCCCGGATTAACCGAGAGGGACAGTCGGAGGAGCCTTTGCCATGCCTCATCAAACCCGGCAAACTCATCAAAAACGATTTGAGCGTCTCCCGGAGCTACTGGACAAAAACGGCCTTGACGCCTGTTTCCTGGCCCCTTCGTCTGACCTGAAGTACGTGACCGGCATCGACCTCAAGCCCGACTCCCGCCTCAAAGGGCTGCTTTTGACCCGTGAGGGCAGGGGCTTCTTCCTGTGCCCCTCCCTCTATCGGGAGGACGTGAGGGCCGTTGAAGCTCTCGTGCCCGTCATCGAGTGGTCGGACGCAACAGGTTTTCAGGGGCTCTTCCGCAAAGGGCTTGAGGAGCTCGGCCTGAGGGCGCCCATGACGGTGGCCTTCTCCAGAGGTATAGAGGCCGGCGACATGCTTGACGCCATGGAGGGGCTGGGGGCCACGTGCGTCAACGGCTTCTCCCTGCTCTCGCCCCTGAGGAGCGTTAAGACGGCGGAGGAGCAGGCCCTCATGCGCCGCGCCTCCGCCATGTGCGACGCGATGATGGAGGAGCTGTCTCTCTACCTTCGCCCCGGGCTCACCGAGGGGGACATCCGGAAGTTCATCATGATCTTCCACGAGTCGCACGGGGGCAAACCACGCGTGCCCTGCGCGGCCTCCGGACCCAACAGCTCACGCCCTCACTACAGCGGGGAGAACGACCGGGCCCTCGAAGAGGACGACATCGTGATGATAGACTCCGGCGGCTGGTACGACGGCTACAGCCACGACATGACCCGGACCTTCTTCATCGGGACCCCGACGGAGGAGCAGCGGCGGGTGTACGACATCGTGTTCCGGGCCCAGGACGCGGCGGAGAAGGCAGCCGCCATCGGTGCCATCCCGGCAGAGTTGGACAAAATAGCCCGGGACATCATAGAGGCCGAGGGGTACGGCGACGCCTTTCCCCACCGTCTGGGGCACGGCATCGGGATGGACGGGCACGAAGCGCCCTACATCTCACAGGCCAACGAGACGCCCCTCGTGGAGGGGAACTGCTTCAGCATCGAACCGGGAATCTATCTCCCGGGCAAATTCGGGGTGCGCATCGAGAACCTTCTGATGCTGACCTCTTCAGGGAGGGAGGTGTTGAACCGCTTTCCAAAGGAGCTCATCGTGGTACGGGGGGCATAGGTCTCCCGCAGGTAACCGGCGTGTTCCGCTGAGGAGCCGCCCATATCAGGAAAGGAGCAGATAGAAGTGAAGAAACGAGTACTGGCGTTAGGGTTGTTCTGTGCCCTGTTGTTCGGCGCAGCTATCGAGGTCCATGCGGGCGAGATAGAGAACTTCATCGTAGGGATGCCGGCGGATGCTAAGGCCATCGACCCTCATCAGTCGGTGGATAACTATTCCTTTGCGGTGCTCAAGCACATCAACCAGCCGCTGGTCACCATGGACGGCAAGACCAAGGAGCTGGTCCCGATCCTGGCGGAGAAGTGGGAGATCCTCGACGACGTGACCTACAAGTTCTACCTGAAGAAGGGCGTGAAGTTCCACAACGGCGATGAACTCACCGCCGAGGACGTGGTCTTCTCCTTCAAACGGATGATGACCGACCCAAAATCCTTCTACACGAAGTCCAGAGGGAAGTTCATCGACCCGGACGGGTTCGAGATCATCGACAAGCACACGGTCATCATCAGGACCAGAGGCCCTCTGCCCATATGGCTGAGCGGGATGCGGCACCCCTATGCCAACATCCTCTGCAAGCGCGCAGTGGAGGAGGCGGGCGAAGAGTACTTCCGCAACCCCGTGGGCACGGGCGCCTACAAGTTCAAGAACTGGGTCAAGGGCGAGAAAATTGAGCTGGAGCGGTTTGACGACTACCACGGTAAGAAGGCCAACATCAAGAACCTCACCTTCCTGATCATCCCCGACGCGAGCAGCCGCGTCATCGCGCTTGAGACGGGCAAGGCGGACCTTATTTACGAGGTGCCGGGCAACGACGTGGAACGGCTGAACAGCCTGCCCAACACGAAGGTCGTAGAGTCCGAGGGGCTCATCCTGCATCACCTCTTCCTGAACACGCAGAAGAAGCCCATGGACGACCCGAGGGTGCGTAAGGCCATTGAGTACGCCGTGAACAAGGAGGCCTACGGTCAGGTGGTCTATCAGGGGCGGTTCACGGTCCCTGTGGGTCCCATCCTTCCGGTGAGCAGCTTCTTCCCCAAGGATGCCAAGCCCTACCCCTACGACCCCGCCAAGGCGAAGGAGCTCCTGAAGGAGGCCGGGTATCCCGATGGCTTCGAGGCGGAGCTGTGGATCGCCAACTTCGCCGACAGGATCAGCGGCGCGACGGTGCTGCAGTCCATGCTGGCCGAGGTCGGCATCAAGGTGAACGTCACGGTGTACGAAACGGGCGTCTTTGACGGCCTTGGCAAAGAGCCGGGCTACGACATGGCCATCCGGACAGTAGGCATGCAGACCGCCCGGGACGCCGGAGACTACTGGAACTCCATGCTCCACTCCTCCAGCATCGGAGGCTACAACTGGGCCCAGATGAACGACCCTGAGCTGGACAAGCTGATCGTAGAGGCCAACGCGGAGATGGACGCGGCAAAACGGGACGTCATGCTCCAGGCTATCTGGGACAAGATCGACGAGCTGCACCCCGACGTGGCCCTCTCCATCCCCAGCGAGCTCTACGGAGCTCGCAAAGACCTTGTGGGGCTTGAGCTCTTAGGAGACGGCCGCCAGAACTACCTGGGCGACCTGACTCTGGAGAAATAAGCGCACGGCAGTAAAGGGAGAGGGGCTTCCGCCCTGATCGGACGCCCGGGCATAGAGGGCATCCGCTCGGAGGGAGCGCTTGCGTCAAGAGGTGCTTGCGTCAGGACGTCCGCCCCTCTCCCCCTTTCTTCTCAATCGGCCAAATTTTGTTGCTTTTTTGTTTGGTTTTTGTTCGTTATTTTTAAGGAGCGTGACTGCAATAAAAATGAAGAGATTTTTTGTCCTTACCCTTCTCCTGGCCCTGACCCTGGTCTTAGCTGCGACCCCCTGCGCGGCCGGGGAGATGGAGCGCTTCACCCTCGGGCTCCCCGGCGACGCCAAGGCTCTGGACCCGCACAAAGCTGTGGACACCCTCTCCTTCGCCGTGACCCGGCACATCAACGAGCCTCTGGTCACGGTGGACGGCAAGACCAAGGAGCTGGTCCCCGTGCTGGCCGAGAAGTGGGAGATCCTTGACCCTGAGACCTACAAGTTCTACCTCAAGAAGGGCGTGAAGTTCCACAACGGCGAAGAGATGACCGCCGAGGACGTGGTCTTCTCCCTCAGGCGCGCCGCCTCCAAGGACTCCCTGCACGCCGGCGCCAGAGGCAAGTACATCAACACCGAGGGCTTTGAGATCCTGGACCCGTACACGGTCATCGTGAGGACGAACGGCCCCGTCGGCGGCTGGCTTGAGACGATGAAGCACCCTTACGCCGGCATCTTCAGCAAAAAGGCCGTCGAGGAGGCCGGAGAGGAATACTTCCGT